>JANEMG010000193.1:0-4131 GCA_024511045.1 Gammaproteobacteria bacterium
TGCCTGTGAGAATTTCTTTTCTGAACCAGAAAAGCATGTCGATAATTTGCGCTCGCTATTAACTGAAAATTTTCAAATTATCGGTGCATGATTTGCTAAATTTTCATGTGCGGTGAGTATAGAATGCGCCTGCCGGATTGCGCTGAAGATATTCCGGGAGCAATTCCAGCCCCGTTCCGTCCTTCAACTGCAGATCGGCGAGCAGCGCATCCGGCGAACGGTCCGCCACCTGCAATCGCGCCTCCCTGATGCTGCCGACACCGGTCACTTCCGCTCCCAGACCGGTGAATACACGCTCCAGGCTGCGCACGATGCCTGGTTCGTCATCGACGACCAGCAGGGTCAGGCCGCTCAGATCGGGAAATTTTTCTTGCGGGGCCTCCACCACTTCGGGATCTCCTGTTGCTGCAGAGGCAGGGTCAAAAGAATGCGCACACCACCACCCCGGCGGTTCTCGGCACGAACCTGACCATGATGGGCCTGCACGATACGCTTGACGATCGCCAGCCCCAGGCCATTGCCATCGGCCTTGGTCGTGTAGAAGGCATCGAAGACAAAAGGCAGATGTTCCGCGGCGATGCCCTCGCCGCGGTCCTGTACAGAAACAATGATGGCCTTGTTCCGGGCTCGTACCTGTACCTCGATCGCCCCCTGCTTCTGGCCGCTCTGGGCGGCATTGATGATGACATTGAGCAGAGCGTCGCGCAGCGCCGACTGCTGCACCGACAACAGCGGCAGATCTTCAGCGATCTGCAGTTGCAGCGTCAGCCCATGTTCGGCGAGCACCGGCCCGGCAAGCCGGCCCACATCACGCACCAGAGCGCCGATGTCCGTCGTTTCAAAGCTATCGTCATGGCTGCGGGTGAGCTTCAAAAAACCGTTCAACTTGTCATTCAAGGTCATGATATCGCGATCCAGCTCAGCGGCGATTTCCCGTGTCTGATCCGGCGACAGGAGCAGCGCCTTGACGTTGGCCAGCAGCGCCATCAATGGATTGCGCAGGTCATGCACCAGTTCCGCGGCAATATCGGTCATCGCGGCACGGCGATAGATCTCCTGAAAATGGCCCTCGATTTTCCGGGTGCTGCGCATCGCAAACAGGGTGATGGCCAACGCCAGAAAAATACTTGCCCCGCCGGCCAGGCTGAACCACAGCATGGCCTCTTTGACAGCAGCCATGCCCTGGTCGACCCGGGCCAACAACACCGCCCTGTCGAAACTGAATTCCAGCCGTACCGGCCTCTCCTGTGCCGAAGTCAAATCGAAGCGAAGCAAAAACCGGGCATCCGATTCACTGTGCAGGCGCTCGTTTGCGGGCAGATCCAAAGCGGCCTGCCTGGCGTTCGGGGAGAGAGGCGGGGCAGACCGGCTGGCAATTGCCCCTGTCTCGGTACTGTGCAGCTCGTACCCCCCTTCGGCATCGCGCAGGGCCACGCCGCGCAGCGCCGGGTGCCTGGCAAACGTGCCCCGGACTTCGGCATCGAGCGCGGATCCTGCGACAGCGATAAAGTCACTGTGATCGGTCCTGGCCAGGCTTTCCGCCAGCGGCCTCAGGTCCTCGTGCAACCGGTCGATGAGCAGCCGCGATTCCAGTGCGCGGACATTGACCAGAAGCCAGCCGCCGGCACCGCCCACCACCAGCAGATAGAGTGTCAACAGCGCCAGATAGGGCAGGACGATGAGGCGGGTGACGGCAAACCGGGAGCGGATCATGCCGGAAGCCCGCGCTGCAATTCCGGGTTTGCAGGCATCCCTGTTTTCTGAAAAAAATGCTCAACCGCGCTGGACATGATTGACCTTGCAGCCACGTCAGGATACAACTCAGCCTTCCCCGGCGCCCTGTTTGATGCTGTCATAGGCGCGCGACAAATCATCGAATTCCTTGCGTATCCTGGCAAACCGGCTGCGAAACGCCGCGGCATCGCCATAATCGAAAAACTTTTGATAGCGGCTGTGGATGCTTTTCATTTTCCGGGCGTGCTTGATCGGACACCAGTACTGTTCAGTGCGGGCCGCGATTTCCTGCACATAGGCGATCAGGCCGTTGAAATAGCCGCAGAACACGCAATTGAGCTTTTCTATCACATTCAGGTACTGCAAAAAATGGCGATCCAGGTAAATGTAATCACTGCGTTCGACCTTGGGAATGCCATACACCGGGAAACAGACGGCATGATAAATAGTAACGATCAAATCCATGAACACGGCAGGGAAAAAACACATCCAGATTACCGGCGTCGTGGCAATATTGCGCCAGGAGGCTTCGGCCAGATACTGGCGCAGACCCACCAGTTTCTTTTTATGCTTCTCGATGACCCCGGTGGCAAGGCGTATCCTGTTGTTGATGACCTGATAGGCCAATTCTTTTTTTCGCCGCTCGATTTCCTGCAGCAGTTCCTCTTCCAGCTGCATGATCTGCTCCAGGATTTCGTCTATTTTACTTTCCATATCACCAGCCCCAGGCTTTTTGAATGTTGATCCGGTGCTTGCGATAATACAGGAAAGAAGGCTCAAGGTCGCGTGAATCGGCATGACCCGAAGTACCGGCGTTGCCGACGGGGCTGTCATCAGGCATACTCGTGGAATGTCGATGAAAATGCAGCACTGCGTATGCTTTATGATTCTTTAATCGCCGCTCATCGTTATCAGGAGGCGATCTGGCTGCTGCAGTCGGAGGGCTATGGCACCGAAGCCTGTCGTCTGGAGCGTTGATTGATCCAGGCGATGTCCAGCACGGCGGCAGTGCGTAAAAAAAAACTGGGCGGAGGAGCCACCCGTACCTATCTGGTGACGCTGGCCAACGGCATTTCCGGCGTGTTCAAACCCCGGCAGTACAACCCGTCGGCGAACATGTACTCCGAGGCAGGAGCCTACTGCCTGGACCATTTGCTGAACCTCGATGTCGTACCCTGCACGGTGATCCGCAAGGTGCATTTTTTCAGGCACGCGGGATCTTT
This sequence comes from Gammaproteobacteria bacterium, assembly GCA_024511045.1. Lineage (GTDB taxonomy): Bacteria > Pseudomonadota > Gammaproteobacteria > Methylococcales > Methylomonadaceae > JANEMG01. The sequence continues at coordinate 2,958 of JANEMG010000193.1, forward strand.
CCAATACTTTCTGGCGCATGCACGGTTGGCGTCGACGCTGGACGAGGCCCGGCAAGACAGGCCCGGCGCCATGCTGCTGCTGGATTTCCTGATCGACAACCGGGACCGCCACCCTGGCAATTATCTGTATCTCGACAGCCTCGATAAAATGGTGGCCATCGACAATGGCTGGGGACTGCGCGGTGACGGCATCGTGGAAACCATCAAGGGCTACTGGATAGACCCCAGAACCCGCCGGCAGCGTCGGGAGCAAATCGGCTTTGCCACGATCCTGGAGTCCGATCCCCGTTTGAGCACTGAACTGCAGAATCTGAAAACTTCGCTGCTGCTGGACAACTTTATCCCGCTGATCGGCGCAACCGCCACCCTGAAGCTGCTGGAGCGCTATGAAACAGTGCTGCGGACCCTGAAGGAAAGCCTTACCGGATCAGGAAATCCCGCATCATGCCCAGATCCTCATGCTCGAGATTATGGCAGTGATACATAAACAGCCCCTTGAAATCATTGAAAGGCTTGAGCAGCGTCACCTTCTCTCCCGGCATGACCAGCACGGTATCCTTCCAGCCGCTGTCCACCAGGCCGGCGGAAACGCTGTCGAAATGATTCTGAAAGCGTGAATTGACTTCCCGTTTGACGATCTGAAACTGTTCGCCATGCAGATGCATAGGATGGGGCATGGCCATCATGCCATGCATGCCGCCATGGAAACCATTGTCGAATTCCAGCAACTGCAGGGTATCGACCGGTATCACTTCGTCCGGTTTGATATCGTTCATCTTGTAGGAACGAGCATTGAGCAGCGCCGACATGTGGCGCATGGACAGGGTGATTCTTCTGGCATTGCCGGCGTTGGCGGCATCTTCCAGGCGCAGGGGTTTGATCGTCGTCAAGCGATCCGGCAGACTGTCATTGTCCCGGGCCCGGCTGACTACCCGTATTTTCAATACCGGATAATCGCCGCCAAGAGGCAATGCACCATCACCCATCATGCCGCCTCGACGAGCCCCCATCATGCCGCCCATGCCGCCGCCCCGCATGCCCATTCCGCCTCTGCGACCGCCCATCATGCCGCCATGCATGGCTGCGGAAAAAGGTACGCTGCGCAGGGTCAATTCGGCGCCCACAGCACGGCCGCTGAAATCCACCCAGAGTTCCCGCCTTTCCGCAGGGGCCA
>JANEMG010000193.1:4141-5236 GCA_024511045.1 Gammaproteobacteria bacterium
GCATCACATAGGGGTAGGTTTCCGGCTTCTGCAGCAAACCGCCATCGACACCGATGACCGTTATCGGCGTACCGTCATCCCAGGCCAGCTTGTAGATGCGGGAATTGGAGCCATTCAGCAGGCGCAGCCGATAGGCCCGGCTGGCGACCGGCAGCACGAAATCCGGCCGGCCGTTGATCAGGATGCGGTCTCCCAGAAAACCGCGCATGCGCTGCATCATGTTGTCGGGGTAGAGCAGCTGGTTGTCAGCGTCGAAGCGGCGGTCCTGTATTACGATCGGTACATCATACTTGCCACTTGGCAGACCCAGCGCCTGCTCTTCAGCGTCGCTGACGATGAACAACCCGGCAAGCCCCGAATACACCTGTCTCGCCGTGACGCTGTGGGTATGCGCGTGATACCAATAGGTGCCGGCACGGTTCAGGACCTCGAATTCATAATAGAAACTCTCGCCGGCCTTGATGGCGTACATGGGGTTGCCATCCATCTCCGCGGGAACATGCAGGCCGTGCCAGTGCAGAATGGACTCTGCCGGCAGGTTGTTGCGCAGGACGATGCGGACTTTCTGGCCTTTCTGCAAATGCAGTGTCGGTCCGAGATAGCTGCCGGGAATATTTTCCACCACGCCCGCAGGACCTTTCAGTACCTTGCCGTAGATTTTCCAGACCCGGGTTCTGGGGCCGTGCAGGATGGGAATCCGGACGATTTCCTGCTTCAGCTCTATTTCCACATCGGGCTGGAAATTCGCTGAAGGACTGTCTCCCACCCGAGCCCCCCTGGCGAGCAGCAATTTTGGCTGCGCAGCGGCTGCCGCCAGGCCGATACCGGCAAATTGCAGCAGTCTGCGCCGCTGCACATTCAGTTTCTCGTTCATTTCAAGGCCCTCCAGAGAATTGACAGACGCGGCATGATCGCCATGGCAGCAGCGACTCATGCAATATTAGTACATGTTGATTTTTCTTTTTCTCGATATTACTAAAGTTTCGGAGTTCATTTTTTACCCACTATTTTCTGCTGCATCCGTTGCCCTACAAAGCCTCAAGACGCAGCGTTTTAGGATCAAGTTGAAGGACTTGCACAAACAGGCATTGAATG
>JANEMG010000194.1 GCA_024511045.1 Gammaproteobacteria bacterium
TTATTGAGTTTTGGAGCGCCTATCATAACAAATAGGCACCAGACACGCCCCTCCTTATCCCCTTGTTTTGGCGCCAGTTAGCCAAAAAATTCACTGGCTTTTCGAGTTTTGCTTTTACCTCTTGAAATATATGGTTTGAGTCAAGAAATGCTGAAGTATGCCATCCAGATCAACAGCAGCCCTTGCCACGCACAGGCTGGGGATACTGCCTATCGGTTCATTTGTGCGGCCCTGGAGGCCGGGCACGAGGTGCTCAGGGTGTTTTTCTATTTCGATGGCGTCTATCATGCTTTGCGCTTTTCTTCGCCGCCGGAGGATGAGCTGCAGATTACCGCGCGTTGGACGGAACTGGCCAGGAAGCATGCACTGGACCTGGTGGTTTGTGTTTCCGCGGCACAGCGCAGGGGTTTGCTGACCGGCAACGAGGCAGAGCGGTTGGGGAAAAGGGATAACGACCTGGCTGAGGGGTTTCGGATTTCAGGGTTGGGACAGCTGGTCGAGGCGACGCTGCTGGCTGACCGTTTTATCGTTTTCGGCGCATGAAAAGATATTTGTTTGTTTTGCGCAGACCACCCTACTGCGGCAGCCGCGTCCAGGAAATGCTGGATATCGTCCTGACCACCGCGGCCTTCGATCAGGAAGTGGCGCTGCTGTTTGTCGATGATGGCGTTTTTCAGATCAAAAAACAGCAGCAGCCGCTGCCATATGGCATGAAGGATACCGCGGCAATCTTCGCCGCGCTGGCAATCTACGATATTCATCACTATTACGCAGAAGCCGAGTCCCTGCAGGAGAGGGGCTTGAAGCCAGGCGATCTGCTGCTGCCGGTACAGGAGTTGTACCGCAAGGAGATTGCCGCATTGCAGAGCGGTTTCGACCTGGTCATCGGTACCTGACATGCAATGCCGTTCCGGCTGTGGCGCCTGCTGCATCGCTCCGTCCATCAGTTCGCCGATTCCAGGCATGCCTGAAGGCAAGCCTGCGGGTTTCAGGTGCGTGCAGTTGAGCACAGACAATCGCTGCAGGTTGTTCGCTGATCCGGACAGGCCGTCCGTCTGCAGCAGTTTCGATGCCACGGTCGAATTTTGCGGCACGTCCCGCGATGCAGCTTTGCAGTTGCTGGAAAAACTTGAGCGGGCAATGAAATGCCCATGAACGAACGCGCGCTGCCGGGATTTGTTTCCAGGGGAGTTGAAAAATTGTTGAATTGGCATATGCTTTAGTGCAGTACAGACAATTGCCTGCCTGGAATTTTCTGTGTGGGAAAATTGTTCTGCATCGCGTGAATAGTTTCCGGAACTGGCCGCGAAATCCAGCCAATGCCGAGGGCGTCGGTATGCTGATACCTGTCACCGGACGACAGTTCGCAGCTGCTTCTGCCCAGTCTCCAGGCCGCTTGTCGTAGTCTGATCCGCATGATTCCCGGGAAGATTCATGACAACTGAAACATCCTCTCCGGGGATGCATTTCCAGCGATAGGATGTTAGACTGTTGCGCCGCTGGTACCAAAGGATATCTGCACGGTGAAGCGCTGGAAATTTATCAGCAAGGCGACCCGTGTGGTTTGTTCGGGTGAGGTGTGGAGCAGTCTTGAATGATGTTTTGAGGCTGTTTGAACGGTGCCGTCTTTCCTGGCTAATTCCTTTGCATAGCAGGCTGAATTCAGATTTCTTACCATGGAAAAACTCCTATTTGCTACAGAAAATCCAGAATCCTTTCAGCATTGGCTGGATGCGCTGGAGCGCACCCATGTGGTTGGCAAGGTCTGCAGCTGGGAACAACTGCTCGGTTCTGCCGGTCAGAATGAAGCGCTCGATTTGATTCTTGTCGATGCCCAGCTGCTGGATGATGGCGAGGATTCGGTCAAAGCGCTGAGTCCTCTGCCCGGCAAAAAAATCATCATCGGCGATCGCTGGCAGGAGGCAAAACAAATCCAGGCGATTATCGCCGGCATCTGCGGTTACGTGGAAAAAAATGTCGGCAGCGAAACGGTCTGCCGGGTCGTCGACAGCGTCCTGAAGGATGAGATCTGGCTGCAGCGCCATCTGATTCCCAGGATAATCCGCCAGCTCGCCCGGCAGAACAATGACCAGGAGCCCCATTCAGATGGTCCTTCGGAAAGAGAAAGACAGCAATTGCTCGCCAGACTCACCAAAAGGGAACTGGATGTCGCGGAGATGATTTCCCAGGGCAAGGGCAATAGAAGCATCGCCGAGTCGTTGAATATTTCGGAAAGAACGGTCAAGGCGCACCTGACCTCCATTTTCAGGAAGCTGAGCGTACACGACCGCATGCATCTGGTGCTGCTGCTGAAGGGCTGAGCCAGTCCGCATCCATAGAACACCCATTCCCGGGATGTTTAACCAGTTTCCGTCATTTCTAGACGGGGAAGGGCCAGGCGCGAGGATGCCCCGTTGTCACGAGGATAACGGGCGCCATGATGGATCTATTCCCCTTTACGACCTCATCCCCGCATCATCTGCGATGCGGCGTTGGCACCGGTTCCAGCGAATCAATGTGTTATTTTCCTGTATTTTATCCGGTGCGGGGTGTCGGCATCGGTACCCAGCCGGCGGTGCCGGTCGGCCTCGTAATCGGCGTAGTTGCCTTCGAACCAGACTACCTTGCTGTCGCCCTCGAAGGCCAGCATATGCGTGGCAATCCTGTCCAGAAACCAGCGGTCATGGGAGATCACCACGACGCAGCCGGGAAAGCCCAGCAGTGCCTCCTCCAGCGCCCTGAGTGTCTCCACATCCAGGTCGTTGGTCGGTTCGTCGAGCAGCAGCACGTTGCCGCCGCTGCGCAGCAGTTTGGCGAGATGCACACGGTTGCGTTCCCCGCCTGAGAGATCGCCGATGCGTTTTTGCTGATCGGAGCCCTTGAAATTGAAACGGCCGACATAGGCGCGGGATGGCGTCTGGTAATTGCCCACGGTAATGATGTCCAGGCCGTCGGAGATTTCCTCCCAGACGGTTTTATCGGCGTTCAGATCATCGCGCAGCTGGTCGACGTAGGCCAGTTCGACGGTGTCGCCAAGCCGCAGTGTGCCGGCATCGGGTTGTTCGATGCCGGCCATCATGCGGAACAGGGTGGTCTTGCCGACGCCGTTGGGGCCGATGATGCCGACGATGCCGCCCGGCGGCAGGCGGAAGCTGAGAGCGTCGATCAGCAGCCGGTCGCCGAAGCCCTTGCGGATCTGTTCGGCTTCGATGACCACATCGCCGAGCCTTGGGCCGGGTGGAATATAGATTTCCTGGGTCTCGTTGCGTTTCTGTACGTCCTGGGAGGATAATTCCTCGAAACGGGCCAGACGGGCCTTGCTCTTGGCATGCCGGCCCTTGGGATTGGAACGCACCCATTCCAGTTCCGCCTGCATGGCCTTTTGTCGCGATGTCTGCTGTTTTTCTTCCATTTCCAGGCGTTTTTCCTTCTGTTCCAGCCACGAGGAATAATTGCCTTCCCAGGGGATGCCCTGGCCACGGTCCAGTTCCAGAATCCAGCCGGCGACGTTGTCCAGAAAGTAGCGGTCGTGCGTGACGGCCACCACGGTGCCCGGGTAGTCATGCAGAAAGCGTTCCAGCCAGGCGACCGATTCCGCGTCCAGGTGGTTGGTGGGTTCGTCCAGCAGCAGCATGTCGGGATTGGACAGCAGCAGCCGGCACAGGGCCACGCGGCGTTTCTCGCCGCCGGAGAGCCTGGTCACGTCGGCATTCCAGTCCGGCAGACGCAGGGCGTCGGCGGCAATTTCCAGTTTTCTGTCCAGTTCCCAGGCGCCGGCGGCATCGATCTTGTCCTGCAGTTCGGCCTGTTCGGCCAGCAGTTTGTCGAAGTCGGCGTCCGGGTCGGTGAAGGCATTGCTGACTGCGTTGAAACGGTCCAGAACGGCCTTGATCTCCGCGACGCCCATTTCCACGTTGCCGCGCACATCCTTGTCCGGGTCCAGCTGCGGTTCCTGGGGCAGGTAGCCGATGTTGATGCCCGGCTGCGGGCGGGCCTCGCCCTCGATATCGGTGTCGATGCCGGCCATGATGCGCAGCAGCGTCGATTTGCCGGAGCCGTTCAAGCCCAACACGCCGATTTTCGCGCCGGGGAAAAAGGACAGGGAAATGTCCTTGAGGATCTGTTTTTTCGGTGGTACGACTTTGCCCACCCGGTTCATGGTATAGATGTACTGTGCCATTATTTCTTGGTTGCTATTGACGGATGGCGCTATTATCCTGGAAATGACCTGCTCGCGCTACCGGCCTTTATCCAGCAGGCAGGCGTCCTGGGTTCAGTTTTCCGCCAGGCTGCCCTTTTGCTTCAGATCGTACAGGGAACACCGAGGGGGCAGGTATGCAGCATCTCAGCGGTTTTCATGGCCGGCTCTGAGTCTGGCGGGCGGGCCTGACAATCAGGCGCCGTTCGCCATTGCGCATCACCTGGGCATGATTCCAGACGAATACCGGGTAGGCGACGGGCGCCAGCCAGTTCATCCAGGGCCTGCAGGTGCGCACATTCCACTCATACTGCACGTTAGTCACAGCGTCCTGTCTGGACAACAGGCAACGGCCATGCCCTACGAGATCGCCGCTGACGCGTGTTTCGATGAGACGCTGTGCTTCCAGCCGGATGACCTGCAGATCCAGAATGAGCCGGTAGGGCAGGCAGGTGCTCCAGCAGTATCTTCTGACGTTGCCGATGCCTGACGGATCACCAGGCTGCAGTTCTTCCACGGACCTGACATGCGGCCACCAGACCGGCCAGTCTTCGGTATGCACCAGCGCATCCCAGACCACTTGCCGGGAGGCTGGAATGCGCCAGACGCTGATCAGAGAATAATTGGCCATGGTCGTTGCAGATGATGAGCCTGGGAATGAAAACCTGCAATGCAGGGCAATCCGGGGATGTTCAAGGCGTATAATAAAGCAATTTCAGGTTCCATATCACGTTGTTCCGCAGCAATGGGACGTGACAATTTCAAAACGGGGGGAGGGGTGTTTGTTCGACGATGACGTTTGCCAGGCTCGGGCCGCCAGCCAGTCGGCCTTCGATCGGCAGCAGGAACGAGAGCGGCAGGCCGGCGCATGGCTGAAGGCGCGGAGCAGGAGTGTCCGCAGACCGATTGCCGTTGCCGCGTTGGCCGGTATTGCCGATGGCGGCGCTGTCATCGGCCAGGCGGCGCTGCTGGCCTGGCTGCTGCATGCCACGATCATTGCCGGCAAGCCGCTG
>JANEMG010000195.1 GCA_024511045.1 Gammaproteobacteria bacterium
CGCTGATCAAGGCCGTGGAAGCGGGCGTGGACAATGTCGATACGGCAATTTCCTCGATGAGCATGACCTATGGCCACAGCCCCACCGAAGCCATCGTCGCCAGCCTGCAAGGCAGCGATCGCGATACCGGCCTGGGACTGAATCCGCTGGAGGAAATAGCCGATTATTTTCGCACAGTACGGAAAAAATATGCACAGTTCGAAGGCAGCCTGAAAGGCACCGACAGCCGCATCCTGGTCGCCCAGGTCCCAGGCGGCATGCTCACCAACATGGAAAGCCAGCTCAAAGAGCAAGGCGCCGCAGAAAAATTTGATGCCGTGCTCGAAGAAATCCCCCGGGTGCGTGAGGATCTGGGGTTTATCCCCCTGGTCACCCCCACCTCGCAGATCGTCGGCACCCAGGCCGTACTGAACGTGCTGGCAGGAGAACGCTACAAGACCATTACCAAGGAGGCCGCCGGCATACTCAAGGGCGAGTACGGCAAGCCTCCGGCAGCGCTGAACAAAAAACTGCAGGAACGGGTGCTGGAAGGCGCCCAGCCAATCACCTGCCGGCCGGCAGACTTGCTGGATCCGGAGATGGACAAGCTGGTCGCGGAAGTCAAGGCCAGGGCCAGGGAAGAGAACGTCAAGCTGGCCGACAATGTCGAAGAGGATGCGTTGATCTATGGCCTGTTTGCACAGACCGGCTGGAAATTCATCAGCAACCGCGGCAACCCGGCCGCCTTCGAGCCGGCCCCCAATCCGGAAGCTGCTGCCGCGCAAAGCACCTCAGCAGGCGGCAGCGAAACCTATACCGTCAACGTCGACGGCAAAAACTTTCAGGTCACGGTCGGACCTGGCGGTGCAGCAATGAACATCCAGCCTGCAGCCGTCAATACCGCTGCCGGACCCCTGGTCAGCAGCGGTACGGAAATCCAGGCGCCGATGGCCGGCACCATCCTGAAAGTCAATGTCAGCGTCGGCTCGGCGGTTGCCGAGGGTGATGTCGTGGTGATCATGGAAGCGATGAAAATGGAAACGGAGGTGCGCGCCAAGAGCAATGGCACGGTCAGCGCCGTAAACGTCAGTGCCGGCGATGCGGTAACGGTGGGCGAAACCCTGATTACCCTGTAGGCGTCACTGTCCATCGGCAGCAGCGGGCTGCTGCCGCCTGATTCAAGCGCTGCCTGCCCTGCCCAGTCCCGGGCAGTGCAGCAAATTCCCAAATACCGAGAAGACATCCATGGATAATCTGCTTCAACTCTGGCACAGCACCGGCCTGTACAATTTCAATGCCGGCCAGGTGACAATGATGCTGGTCGGCTTTCTGCTGCTGTACCTGGCCATCAAGAAAGGCTTCGAACCGCTGCTGCTGCTGCCCATCGGCTTCGGCGCCGTGCTCAGCAACATTCCGGTCGCCGGTATTGCCGAGGAGGGCGGCATACTGCATTATCTCTACTATGGGATCAAGACCGGTATTTTTCCGCTGCTCATTTTCATGGGGGTCGGCGCCATGACCGATTTCGGACCGATGCTGGCCAACCCGAGAACCCTGTTCCTCGGCGCCGCGGCACAGTTCGGTATTTTCGCCACGCTGCTGGGGGCACTGGCGCTGAATGCCGTGCCGGGACTGGAATTCACGCTCAAGGATGCCGCCGCCATCGCCATCATCGGCGGTGCCGACGGCCCGACGGCGATCTACGTCGCCTCCAAGCTGGCGCCGGAAATGCTGGGGGCGATCGCCGTTGCCGCCTATTCCTACATGGCGCTGGTACCGTTGATCCAGCCGCCGATCATGCGCGCCCTGACCACGGAAGAGGAACGCAGGATCGAGATGCAGCAGCTGCGCAATGTCAGCCAGACGGAAAAGATATTCTTCCCGCTGATGCTGATCACTCTCAGCGCATTACTGCTGCCATCGGCGGCGCCGCTGGTGGGCATGTTTTCCCTGGGCAACCTGATGAATGCCTGCGGGGTCGTGAAGCGTCTGAGCCACACCTCGCAGAATGAACTGATCAACATCGTCACGATTTTTCTGGGCCTGTCGGTGGGCTCCAAGCTCAGCGCGGAAGCGTTTCTCACCATCGAAACCCTGGGCATACTCTGCCTGGGAGCCATCGCCTTCTGCATCGGTACAGCAGCCGGTGTGCTGATGGCCAAGGTCATGAACAGATTCAGCAGCACCCCGATCAATCCGCTGATCGGCGCCGCGGGGGTCTCGGCGGTGCCCATGGCGGCCCGGGTGGCCAACAAGATCGGCCTGGAAAGCAATCCCCACAACTTTCTGCTGATGCACGCTATGGGACCGAATGTCGCCGGCGTGATCGGTTCCGCGGTGGCCGCCGGCATTCTTTTGAGCCTGGTGCATTGACAACCCCTTATATGATATTCTTCAGGCAGTAATGGACAACGAATTGCTGGCGGTCGTCGACAGCGAAGACCGGGTCATCGAAACCCTGCCCAGAGACAAAATTCATCGCCGGCAGCTGCGCCATCGTGCCGTACACATCCTCATTTTCAACAACCGCCGGCAGTTGTTTCTGCAGCAGCGCTCCCTGAACAAGGACGTCAACCCGGGGCTCTGGGACAGTTCCGCGGCGGGCCATGTCGACGCCGGGGAAAGCCACGACGTCTGCGCCGTCAGGGAGATACGGGAAGAACTGGGCGTCACCCTGGAACCGCCGCCGCAGCGGTTGTTCAAGTTGCCGGCCAGCGCCGCCACCGGCATGGAATTCATTCAGGTTTACGAAGGGATGCACGACGGCCCGTTTCGTCTCGCAAAAGATGAAATCAGCGCCGGCGGCTGGTTCGACGTCACCGACATCGCGGAGCGCGTGGCCTGGCGGGATCCGCAATTGAGCCCCGGCTTCATCACCATCTGGCAGCGCTATGCGGCCCTGAAGCCCTGACCATGCCGGTATCACGCAGCGAACTCGAAGCATTCTTCGGGCACTTGCTCAGCCCGTCCGATTATGCCGACTATGGACCCAATGGCCTGCAGATCGAAGGCACGGAACAGATCGACAAAATCGCTTTCGCCGTTTCCGCCACCCGAAAATCCATACAACAGGCTGTCGACAGCGATGCCGATGCGCTGGTGGTGCATCACGGCCTGTTCTGGAAATTCCATGGTCCACGCACCATCACCGGACCCTTCGCCAGGCGCGTCACTCCGCTGATCAGACACGGCATCAATCTCCTTGCCTATCATCTGCCCCTGGACGGCCATCCGGAAATCGGCAATGCCGCGGTGCTGGGCAGGTGGATCGGACTGCAGGAACAGCAGCCCTTCGGTGACCATCAGGGCATGCCCACCGGTGTCAGGGGCCTGCTGCGGACGCCGGTCAGTGCGGCCCGGTTGAAAGAACGGCTGGCTGCCGTCCTCGAGCACCCGGTGATTCTGGCGACACCCGATGCAAACCAGGGCATCACTTCCATCGGCATCATCACCGGCGGCGCCAACAGTGACTGGCTCCTGGCGCACCGGGCCGGACTGGACGCCTACATCACCGGCGAAATTTCCGAACACGACTGGCATGAAAGCCAGGAGCATGGCCTGCACATGTTTGCCGGCGGGCACAATGCCACCGAGCAGCTCGGCATCCAGGCGCTGCTGGAGAAGACCCGGGAGCAGTTCGGTCTGCCTTGTCTATTCATTCCCAGCGAGAACCCGGCATGAAACAGGAAACCCGCAGCATTACCGTCGCCGACAAGGGCGACATCGATTCCATCTGGCTGGTGCCGGAGGATTACCAGGCGATTCTGATCATTGCCCACGGCGCCGGCAGTGACATGCATTCCCCCTTCATCAGCTTTCTGCAACGCAGCATCGCCGAGCAGGGAATCATGACCGTCAAATTCAACTTCCCCTACATGCAGCAGGGACGCAGGGCTCCTGACCATGCACCGATCCTGGAAGCGACCTGGCTGGCGGTCATCGATGCCGTGCTGCAGGACACGAAATGCCGGCCCGAACAGCTGTTCCTGTCCGGCAAGAGCATGGGCGGCCGCTATGCCTCCTCCATGATCGCTGCGCAGCAGCAGGGGTTCGGCGGCCTGATCCTGTATGGTTATCCCTTGCATCCACCCGGCAAACCGGAAAAACTGCGCAGCGCTCATCTGGCCGCCATCACCTGTCCGATGCTGTTCTTTCAGGGTACGCGTGATGCGCTGTGCAGGCTCGACATCCTGAAGGCAGTCCTGCAGGGTCTCGATCCTGTTCCGGAACTGCACGTCATCGACGGCGGCGATCATTCCTTCAAGGTGCTGAAGCGGCTGCAGCGCAGCGAACAGTCGGTCTGGGAAGAGATTGCCCGGCACAGCAGCGCATGGATAACACGGCAGCTTTGACCTGCCCGCTCTGTGCAGGCACTGCAACCAGTCATTTCCACAGTGATCGCCGCCGGAATTACCTGCGCTGTGCAAGCTGCTACGTGGTGTTCGTTCCGGCGCACCAGCATGTGTCTCCAGACGAAGAAAAAAGCATTTACGATCTGCACCGGAACGTCGCCTCGGACCAGGGCTACCGGCGATTCCTGGGCCGCCTCTGCGGGCCGCTCCTTCAACATCTGCAGCCCCCGGCCTGCGGCCTGGACTTCGGCTGCGGCCCGGGCCCGGTGCTGGCGCAGATGCTCGCAGAGCAAGGCTTCGAAATGGCGCTGTTCGATCCCGTCTATGCCAATGACGCATCGGCTCTGGAACGCCGCTACGACTTTATCACCTGCACGGAAGCGGTGGAGCATTTCCGCCATCCGGGACGGGAATTTCAGCTGCTTTTTTCCCTGCTGGAACCTTCCGGCTGGCTGGGCATCATGACCAAGCAGGTCATCGACCGGCTGGCCTTTACCGGGTGGCACTACAAAAACGACCTGACCCATGTCAGCTTCTTCAGCCGGGAGACCTTTTACTGGCTGGCAGAGAGGTTTCAGGTCACACTGGAATTTTATGGCAGCGACGTCATTCTGCTGCAAAAACAACCCTGGTAACCCGTTGCCAGCCCTTTGCAAAACCAGGACATCAGCGTCCCCCGGTACGTTCGAATCAGATTTTCCGCTTTGTTCATGCCGATGTGCGTTCATCACCGTAGCCCGGATGCAGCCTAAGCCTGCCCTTTACCCATAAAAAACATCTGGACAAAATGTACCGTTTGCTGCATGCTTCACGGCATGAACACACAAAACCAAATCAAACGGAGGCTGTCCACAGCAACCGGCATAGAATACA
>JANEMG010000463.1 GCA_024511045.1 Gammaproteobacteria bacterium
TCTTCCTGTGCCAGTTCCTGGATAGGCTTGTTCTTGGGTGGCAGCATCTTTTTCAGAACTGCTTCTTTTCTCTCTTTCGGATAACGCATTTCAGTTGCTCTCATGCCCCATCGGGAATTCTTCATTGATGTAGCGTGCTTTCAGGTACAGACAGGTGGGTTGGTATTCCTCTCCATAGTGAAAAATCTCGAAGCTTTGTCTGCGCAGGTTGATTTTGACGCGCTCGAGCAAAAGCGGCAGGGGTTTGTCTGTAAAGTCGTCATAGCGCATCAGGCTGAGCTTTCCGGACTGGCTGTGAATCTTGACCAGGTCGGACTGTTCGATATCGCCATAGAGCATTACCGCGCAGCCGATATAGATGCGCAGCAAGGCAGGCAGTCGTTGCACCATGCTGGTATGCAGATGCAGCGCCAAGTCGTCATCGAGATGACCCAGCCCCTGTTCGGCCGCCTGTCGACAGGCCGAAACGATGGACTCCACGGAACTGATCCGGAACAACAGCGATTGCGCAAGAGCAAGGGCGCTCTTGTAATCGCCGAAAAAGGCTTTGATGTCTTTTTGCAGGCCGGCCTGCAAATGCCTGTAGGCTTTGCGTCTGGCAAAAGTCTGCAGCGCGAAGTAGCTGAGCAGATCGTCGATGCGGTTTTGCCTGGTCTGTTCCAGCAAAGAGGTATCGACCTGGCTGAGCATGAAGCGCAGGGCCTTGTTGGCCGTACCGAAAGCTTCGGTGATTTCCACCAGGGCTGTCATCTCGCTTTTTTCTGGCAGGCGGCCCAGTTCCAGGGTCTGCTGCCAGAGTGGGTCGAGCAGGTGCTTGCAGGCCTGGTATTTTTTCTCGTTGCGCGACAATTTCGGCTGTTTCGGCACGGCAACCTGCTGAGACAGGCGCAGGACGTTGCGGCGGCTGCGCTGCCGGTTCAGCAGAAAGCGCTGCTCGGCATCCCGGTCCTTGAAAATGAAGAATATCCCCGGCGCAACCGGTATTGCCTCTGTTTGCAGTGATCCGCTCAGATATTCCTTGAGTTCGGCCTGGGTGAAATATTTCTGGAAGGTGTTGCGCAGGGTAATGACGCCGTCGTTGAATGTCTGTCCACTTGGGGCATTCTGGTTGACCAGCATGGCGGAAACCACCAGCACCTGCTGGCAGAGCCGGTAGGCACCCTGCAAGGCTTGCAGACGTTCTTCCGGATCCTCGATGACATTGATGACGAAGCCCAGATTGACGATGTCCGCCTCGTGCCTGGGATTGTCGGGTGCGTAATGCGGGTCCCAGCCGGCAACCGGGATGTCATTGGCCTGCAAGTTGCGTATATCGTCGCCCTTGCCGCAGCCGTAATCGAATACGGACAGGCTGCCATCCAGAAAACCATGACGGGCCAGACACTGCATGGGGGCGGAAAGATTATTGCGCGACAGGGCGGTCAGGTGCCGGGCAATGTCTGCCGTTTGCATCGGTTCCGTGGCCTGCAACTCTTCGGACTCCAGATTGCCGATCGGCACAAACTGGCCATCGATCAGTCGGAAGCCTTTTTCGGCAATCAGGGTTTCCCAGGCCTGCTTGAAGCCAATGGTGACGGGGTTGTCGAACAGGCCCAGTGCTTCCGCCGTAGCCGTCAGTTCGCGGTATTCCGGAACGCGTGGGATGACCGGCATCGAGCAGCAGTTCTTTGCGATGCAGTATGGGGGGATTCCAGGAGGATTCGTAGCTGCGTTTTTCGACGCCTTCAGTGGCAAGGTCGATGCGATAGCTTTTTTTCAGTTCCGGGAAAGGACTGTTGAAAAAGTCGTGGTACTGGAGCAGCGACAAGCCCTCGCTGACCGCCATGGAGAGCGAAGCGAAGGCGGTTAGTCCTCGGTAGCGACCAGGGCCGCACTGTTTATCCGGCGTGCGAT
>JANEMG010000196.1 GCA_024511045.1 Gammaproteobacteria bacterium
GTATAAGAGACAGGTATACAACCATGTCGGCCAGGGTGCCCTTGCCAAACATCTGGGTGCTTGCGTTTTGCAGGTAAGGCGGCAGCTCGTCCAGAAGAATCAAGGTCGGCTGGTTGCCGATGATATCCTTCCACTTGCGTTGATCCACGGCCTTGGGGCCATTGACCCAGTGCTCACTGATCGCTTCTTCAGCACCCAGTTGTGTGGCAATTTCACCCCAGATGTAGTTGTCCGGGTTGTTGCGGCCATTGAATGCGGCGATGCGGGCCGCGCCGAAATCGATGCGCTCGTGCAAATCGGCTGGAAGAACTTCGGGCCTGAGATCAGGATGCCGGGCCAATAGCCCCAGGGCGATCATCATGTGGGTTTTACCGCTACCCATGGCCTGGGTGAGCTCGAATACGGCCTGGTCGGATTTTCCGGAGAGTCGCAGCATGCCCTCTCGGAAGAGCTGCTCCATGCCGTGCGTGACGAAATTCCTGACGAAGAACTCCCGGCCATTCCCCTCATCGCTGATCAAATCCGCCAGGTTCTCTATCCCAGAGCTCATCCGGTAATCCTGGATGATGGGATTGAAACGGCAGGCCTGCTTGACCGTCTTGATCATGCTGTATGTTTCCTTGAATTGATTTTGTATTGATTTATCGATGTAACCACTTAATATTACAGCGTATTATCGGGCACCATCGCTTTTTTCCGGGGGAATTACCTGCCGTGAGGGATGTTTTGCATCTGTTAGCTGTGAATCGATGTCATTGAATCAGTATGCACTGCAAATTCACGGCAGTATATTGCAATCCATAGTGTTGTTCAATCTGAAACCTTGATCGAGCAAGATAAGAATACGGGCATAGGTTGTGCTGACGACAGGAAGCGCATCGATTCTTGCAAGATGCGCTTCCTGCCTCGTCTCATCCTGTTCCGCTCCTTGCACTGAATTGCAATCCAAGGAAACCTGTAATGCCATGGCATCGATCTGCTGCGTTATTTATCGACACAGCCACCGGCAGAAAAGAGTATGCTTGGATGCCGATGTGTAAAGATTGAAAATGGAGGTCTGGAAATGGTCGATGTAAGCGCGCGTATCGCTGCACTGGAAGGCAACCGCCCGCAGTTGTCCGCGGAGCTTGCAAGGTTTCTTGATCTGGTCTGGAGCAACCGGGCCAGGATAGCGTTGAGTGGACCGGGAACAGGTGGCAAGCTCTATGGGCTTTATGCAAGACGTCCCAATGCCCAGTTGCCGGCCACGGCTGCACAGGTTCTGCCGTTTCTGAAGCGACTCGCACCGCTGTGTCAACAGCCGATAGCGCAGCCCTATGGCATCCAAGGGTTCGATTTGGGAATAGAAATTTCGGATTGCATCGAATGCATAGAGGATGCGGAAAGTGAAGGCAATATGGATGATGAGGGCATCCAGGGCCTGCTTTGGGATTTGGGTTACACCTTCTATCATTTGCCAATCACCTCAAATTCTCCCGCCGGAGCGCGCATCTATCTGAATGTCACTGTGGCCTTTTCTGTCGATGTGATGACCTTCGTGCTTGATCTGGTGGCGCGCTTCCCGGACGCATTGAAAGCCAAGCTGGCAGGGCCCTGTAATGTCCGCGCCGACAGGATAGTGATCTGGGTGACCAGTCTGGAGCGCATCGATGCCATTCTCGCGGCTTTGGCAGAGTATCAACAAATGCATCGCGCATTTTTCATGGATGGCATTCCCCGGTTGTGCAAGCAGGTCATGCTCGCTGGAAGAGGTGAGTTGCGTGGAGTCGGTATTGCCAGCGAACCGGCGCGACAGGATGGGTGCTCGATAAGTTACGGGAAATCACGAACCATCGCGATCTATACCGTTGGCAAATCATAATTTAGCAAAACAGTAGCACCAGAAAATGCCGTAAGCATTTGTTAATATGTGATATGTTTCTATTAGCCGGCTGTTTCTGGCTGCTAAATTTTCAAGTGCGGAAAGTATACAATGCTCTCGATGAGGTTCTGGGTGGCAACCACGACTGGTGGACGCTGAGGGGATCTGCCGCGCTGGCGGCCAAGCAGGATTTTCTTTTCGCTGTTGCCGTACATCTGCGCAGGGCCGGCATCGATCCAGCGCAGGTCCATATTTGAAAAACACTGCAGTTGATTACCTGCCTGGCTGCAGCAGCATTCCTGGCATCGATTTCCCGTCTTTGCCGGCGCTGGCGAATATGCGAGAATGGACAGGATGAACGCTGGTCAAGGTGCAAAAACATGACGAAAGTGGGGCGCAACGATCCCTGTCCCTGCGGCAGCGGCAAGAAGTACAAGAAGTGTTGTCTGAAAAAGGATGTGGAGCCGGTCGCCAGTCTGATCTGGCAGAAAATGCGCAGGACCGAGGGTGAACTGATTCCTGTGCTGTTGAAGCACGCGGAAAAATACTATGGCCCTGAAGCCTTCACCTGTGCCTGGGATGAATTCACGTTGTGGAAAGAGGTGCCGATGGATCCTGAATTGGAGCCGGAGATGGAGACTATTTTCATACCCTGGTTCCTGTTCAACTGCATCCCGGAAAGTGATGAGGATGGGATGACGCTGGATTGGCCGGAATTGCCGGTGGCCATGCACTACCTGGAGAATGAAGGTTCACGTCTGGATTCCTTTCAGCGGCGTTTCATCGAGGAGGCCTGTTTTCAACCCTACAGTTTTTTTCTGGTGACGGCTGTCGATCCGGGAAAAAGTCTGTCGCTCAGGGACCTGCTGCTGAAGCGCGAGGTCACTGTCCAGGAGCGCCAGGCATCGACCCTGCTGCACAAGGGGGATATCATTTTCGCACGCATCATCACCATGGACGATGTATCCATCATGCTGGGCTGCGCATCCACGGTGATAGCGGCGAACTATGCTAATTATTTCATCGACATGCGCGAAGAGATGCAGGACAAATTTCCTGGTTATGATCGCCGGGAGTTGCTGTATGACGATATCGATCTTTTTGCCATCTATTACGATATCCGGGAAAGAGTCCGCAATCCATCTCCGCCAAAACTGCAGAATACCGATGGCGAACCCCTGCAGCCAACCAAGCTCCATTACACGTTGCAATGTTCGCCCCGTGAGGCGCTGGATGCGCTGATCAGTCTTTCCCTGGCTGATGTCGATGATTTCATTGAAGACGGAGAGTTCGATGCGCAGGGTGAGTTGTTCGCCATCGAGTTTCCCTGGCTGAAAAAAGGCAACAAGCAGCAAGCCAGCTGGGAGAACACCGTGCTGGGACATATCAGCATCGAAGGACAGGAGCTGATCATCGACGTGAATTCCCAGCAGCGGGCCGATGCCATCAAACGCAAGATCAGCCGTCGACTGGGCAGGAAGGCTGTATTTCGCAATGCCGTGATCCAGTCTGTCGAGAAGATGCTGGAGGAGATGCAGAACAATTCTGCCGAGGGGCCAAGGCCTGCTGACAGCAATCACGAAGAACTGATGGCCCAGCCCGAAGTCCAGGAGATGATGCAGGAAATGGCGGTCCAGTTCTGGCAGGAATGGTTGGATACAAGTATCCCGGCGCTCAAGGATCAGACGCCGCGTGAGGCGGCGAAGACTGCCATTGGGCGGGAACGCCTGGAGGCACTGCTGCTGGATTTCGAATCCCGTGGTGGAAAGGGCGAGCCATTCGGTCCGGATATCGATGCGCTGCGCCGGACGCTTGGGCTGGATTGAAATTAAAGGATCGAACGCCGATTCTGGTCCAATTGCGGTGAACTGCAGCGTTGATCCGGAAACCTCGGTTGGACGGGTGGGTTTTTCCGCGATGGCGCCTGCTGCCTGTTGTCATTGCCGGCCCAGCAGCAATGTCGAATCGATGCGCATTTCGATGATGAAGTCGCCCTGCCGGTAGTAGTGGAAATTGAGGATGGGCGGGTAGTCGCTGGCGGTGAAGATTTCATGGAAGTCGCTGCCGGGGTTGTCCTGCAAAGTCTCGATAGTGTGGGTCAGCTTGCCGATGGTCATGGCCAGGAAGGCGGTGTAAATGTCGAAATTGACATAGTCGTCACGCGCCTTCATATCCGGGACGCAGGTGAACCAGGTCTTGCGGCGCAGGATGTCCTGGATCGGGACCTGCGTGAATTTGACGCTCAGGTCGGCTGTGGCCAGGATCACGATATCGTCGGGGAAGCTGTCCAGCGCCTCGATGCTGCCGACCAGTCCTTTGTTGCTGTTGGCGATGAAGATCACGTCCGGCTGGTATTGCAGCAGATTGCCGGCAATGATTTTCTGGACGATGTTTTTCTTCGACAGCACCGGATCCAGAAACAGGCCTTGCGCCACCGTTCCGCCTTGTTTGCGCCACTGTTCGCGGAAAGCCTCAACCGCACCTTTTCCGTATTCACTGTCCACGGCGATGAACACAGCCTTCTGCAGTCCCAGTTCGCTGCCCTTGTCGGTGAGGACTTGGGCCTCCTCCTGGCTTCTGATATAGAAGCGGTAGACTTGGTTGGTTCTGGTCCTGATCTTTGGTGAAGCGGCATTGGTGCAGATCAGGACAGGCTTGTTGTCTTCAGCGCCTGCCTCTTCCACCAGGCGCCGGAAATTTTCCGACAACGGTACCGCGATGGCACTGGTGGTGCAGATGAAATAGCGGGCGCCCTGTCTCAGGTAGTGGACGATCTGGCTCTCCAGCTCCCTAGAATACTGCATCCTGTGATCGATCAACTGGAAATCGTAGTCGTTGCCATGTTCCGGGGCGGTCTTCAGGTAGTGCCCCAGTGCAGCGATTTCACTGGCTCCGTAATTGTGCAGAATTTCCGTGGTAAAATCCCTGTCATCGTAGTCATGGGCGTCGGACAGCCCCAGAATGAGTACGATTTCTGTCTTTTTCAGTTCGGCGATGCGGCTTTTTTTATCGGATAAATGCGCGGTGAATCCCTGGTAGACCATGAAGGTCAACGCCGTGAAGGAGACGATGGAAATCAAGATGTAGGGAATCAGAAAGTCGTGGCGGAACAGGAACGGGGCATTCTGGTTGATGTCCCGCATGGCGACGATTTCTTTCCGGGAAACGGCGAATCGTATCGTCAGGATCAGCGCCAGAACGATCAAGCGTGTCGCTACCTCGTGATAGATTTTGGGACATCCAAGTCTCCAAAATCGACTCGCCAACGCGACAACCATTATTGCCCCGGCCGTCCTGCGTCCGTGCCGCTTCGCCACACCT
>JANEMG010000197.1 GCA_024511045.1 Gammaproteobacteria bacterium
GTATTACCAGCGCAGCAAACAGATTCTCGAGGATGTTCTGGAACTGGAAGAACAGACCCTGAAGCTGAGCAGTACGGTGAGGGGATTGTTGAAAATCAGTGCGCCCATCGATTTCGGCGGCATGCACATGGTGCCGGCCATCGATGCCTATCAGCGGCAAAACCCGGAAGTGTCGATACGCATGACCCTGGAGAATGCCGCGATCAACCTGGTGGACGGCAGTTTCGATCTGGCCATCCGGGTCACCGACGACCTGCATCCGGGGTTCGTCGCCAGAAAGATTACCGAGACCAGGCTCTGTCTGTACGCCTCGCCCGATTATCTTGCCGAGTACGGTTGTCCTGAGCGCATCGAAGATCTGGAGCGGCATTGCTGCCTGCATTTCATCGATACGCCGCATGGTGAACACTGGTTGTTCAAGGTTGAGGGCAGGACGATAAAAATCAAGCCGCAATGGCGCTTCGCTTCCAACAATGGCCGCGCGCTGGGCCAGGCTGCAGCACTGGGCATGGGCATCGTCAATGCGCCGGAACTGACCATGGCCTCCTATCTCAAGGATGGCAGGCTGGTGGAAATCCTGTCAGACTTTTCGCTGCAGACAGTTTCCGTCTATGCCATCTATCCTCAGCGGCGTTTCTTTCCGGCCAAGCTGACCACCTTCATCGATTTTCTGATCAGCTATTTTTCTTCCGGGGTGAGCCTGGATTCGGCCAGTTCCGAAAGATTGCCGCCGGTCAATGAACGCAGCAAGGCGACCAGCTGATCGATTTCCCGGTCCTTGAGGTCGAGCGGCTTCAGCAGCGGGGAGAGCCCCGGATTGGCTGCGCCGCCGCGGTTGTAATAGCGCACTACCTGTTCCAGGGTGGTCATCTGGCCGTTGTGCATGTAAGGCGCCGTGGCGGCGATGTTTCTCAACGTCGGCGTCTTGTACTTCCAGCGGTCATCGGGATCCAGGGTGATTTCGTACAGGCCCAGGTCATTGGCTCTGGGACTGGATATGGAGGTGATCTGTTCGCTGGAGACCGCGACTCTGACGCCGGGGGCGATGGTTATCTGATGCGTCAGCGGTCGGCTGGACATGGACTGCAGGTAGCCGATGCCGGTGTTGTGCAGCTGCTGGTCGGTAAACAGCGCAAAATTCTTGCCGATCCGGTGGCAGGCCGAACAGCCCGCCTTGCCGGTGAACAGCTGGAAGCCCTGTTTTGCCGCGCTTGTCATGGCATCTTCCTGTTTACCATAAAACCAGCGGTCGAAGGAGGAGTCGCCGGAATTCAGGGTGCGCTCGTAGCTGGCGATGGCCATACCGATAGAAACCATGTCCACCGGCTTGCCAAAGACCTGCTCGAAGCGGCCGCGATAATCGGGCAGAGCCCTGATTTTATCCACGACGAAGCCGATGGAAGGGTTGCCCATCTCGTTTTTCGCCAGCAGTGGTCCCCAGACCTGCTGTTCCAGGGTAAATTCCCGGCCGTCATGAAAGAAGCGCTGCAGATAGCCGGCATTCAATAGGGTCGGGGCGTTGCGTCTGCCGGTCCTTCCCTCGATGCCCACCGAGGTGGCCATTTCATTGTTGCTGAAGCCCTGTTTCGGGATGTGGCACATGGCGCAGGACATGGTGTCGTTCAGCGACAGGCGGCGGTCGAAAAACAGTTTCTTGCCCAGTTGGATTTTTGCCGGGGTCAAGGGGTTGTCGGGAGGTGTAGACATTGGCGGCAGTCCCAGCATCGGCTGCGCGGTTTCCGGCTGCGGCGCAGGAGCTGCAGCGGCATCTGCTGCCTGGAGTTTGGGCGGGGATTCCTCCAGCAGCAGGGTCTTGACATCGTTGATCAACGTGTCGGGATGCAGGAACGAGACGCTGTAGATATTGCGGATCCGGTGTTTTTTGTCGATCAGGTAAACGCGTAGTACATGGGAAAAAGTACCGGTAAAGTTGCCTCGATCGTCATACTGTTTGCTTACCGGTTGATGATATTCCTTCAGGATCCTGTCCAGATCGGCCTGTGATGCAGTGGTCAGAAAGCGCCAGTCCAGATCAGGGGATTGCAGTCCCCTGCCATATTCGGCCATGACTTGGGGAGTATCGTGTTCCGGATTGAAGCTCAGGGTGAGCAGCCGCAGCTGCCGAGCGATTTCCGGCTGCCGGCGCAGACGGTTTTTCAGGCGGTGAAAAACCGCCGTTGCCAGCGGGCAGCCGTTGACGTCGGTGCAGGTGGAGTAGATGAAACTCAGCAGAACGATTTTGTCATTGTACAAATCGAACAGCTGCAAACGGGTTCCGCTGCTGTCCAGGACCGTGCCATCGGCCGCGGTCTCGATCACCGGCAGCCGGTAGCTTCCGGGCGCGGGAGCATCGAAGGCCAGCCGCCCATAGCCTGGCGCCAGTATCGTTTCGGTTGCCGGTGCCGCCGCAGCGGCAAGCGAAAACGAAGCCAGCAGGCCGGACAACAGCGTGGATAATCCCCTTCGTTTCATCAGCGGGTGCCGGACCAGGCCAACTGGCCGCTTGCCGGTTTCGCACCGGCATACAGTGCATAGGCGCCAAAACGCATCTGATGGGCCCTGCCCAGTTTTTCCTCGATGAAGTCGATGGCGAATTGCTGCTGCAGCTGCTTGCCGTCCCAGTGATACAGTTTCAGGAATTGCTCGTTGTCTTCACCCTTTTTGTCCCAGTTGGCCAGCAGCGACGAGGTGTAGTACAGGCGCTTGCCGTCCCAGCTGGAAGAAACCATGTTGACCTGTTTGCCGATGGTTTTTTCATATACCTGCTTGGGATGGAAGGGATCGGTGATATCGAAGGCGCGGGTCTTGCCGTCCATGAAAGTGTTCACCCACAACAGGCCGTCGTCGCTTTGAATGGAGATGTCGACGGGCAGCGGGATCTTGCTGGGATCACCGATATCGGCGACCTCCCTGGCCTGCCATTGCCCCTTGTCATCCTCATGGATCAGCCAGATTTTCGAGGTCAGGGCGGTGCTGGTGAAGCAGTAATTGTGGTTGGCGCCCCAGGCGCAGCGGATTTCCAGCGGCGCTCCGGGCACGTCGAAAATCTTTTTTGGCTGCCGGGTATGCAGGTTCCAGAGCACCACGGTATTGCCGAAGCGCTTCATGGCTTCCGGGTCGGTGAGCATCTTGCCGAAATCCATCATGTAGTTGTTCCAGCCGGTGAAGGAGGAACTGATCAGAACGTTCTTTCTCGGCAACGCCCGGACGTCATAACCGTAGCCCTCGGCGAATTGACTGGTTTTGACTGCGCCGCGCAACTGCTTGTCGGTGGGCATCCAGTGCGTGGCGATATAATTGCCGTCATTGCTGTATTCCACCATCGCGGTACGGCCGCCGTGGTCTTCGCTGTTGGACAGGCCGGTGATCAGCATTCTGCCGGGCAGGGCATAGGTGGTGTGGGGTCCCACCACGCCACCGGAACTGGCGACGAAATCGCTGATGACTTTATGCAGCTTCGGTCTGGCGGGGTCGCTGTGGACATCGAAAATGAAGATTTTGCTGGTGTCCAGCCCACCCGCCCACAGGTATTGCCGGTCGTCGGTGAATCCTGAGTGATGCGCCTCGTTTCTGCCGCCGACGGACAGGCTGGCGACCACTTTGCCATAGTTTTTCGAGGCCGGGTTGACATCGACGGTGACCAGCTTGTCCTGTTCATCGCCGACGCCTTCCATGCCCAGCGTCCAGACATAGACGAAATCCTCCTGGCCGGTGATCTTCGCCATGTAGGGCGACATGCAGGTCTCGTCGGCCTGCGCCTGGCCGGTGAATTGTCCGGCCAGTAGCAGCAAGCCGTAGAGCAGGCTTTTTCCCATATGCCTGCTCATGCTGTTTCTCCGGTGGTGGGATCGATGATGGTTTTGACCTGGTTGATCTGATTGGCTGGGAAGCCGCCCTGTGCGGCATGTTCGGCAATGGTCTCGGCATCCGGGGCAATGTAGACGCAATAGATTTTGTTGTCGGTGACGTAGCTTTCCAGCCACTGAATGCGCGGACCCATGGCATTCAGCACCGAGCAGGGTTTCTGCGAGATGGCCTGCAGGTCGGCAGGTGACAGTTTACCGGCATCCGGGATTTCACGTTCTATGATGAATTTTGGCATGTTGTAACTCCTTGAGGTTTATTGCAGTTGCTCACTTGCGTTATAAGCGCAGCAATGGCTGTGGAAAATTGGTAACTACTCGGGCCTCTATGGGTGAGTAGTTACGAAAATTGAATAAATGTATCAGTTGCCGCTCCTGAAATAGCCTTGCAGCAGACTGTCGACACATTGCTCCAGGGGCTGGATGGAATGCTCGATTTTCATGCGCAGCAGGGCACCCTGCCAGGCATTGACCAGCAGGTCCGCCATTTCCCGGGAGGAAAGATCACGGCGCAATGCTCCCTGCCGCTGTGCGAGAGCCAGGCCCGTTGCCAGTGTCACGGCATAGTCGTTGACTGCTTCCGCCAGTGCGGACCGGCATTTGTCACTGGTATCGCCGATTTCGCCCAGCAGGTTGCCCAGCAGGCAGCCGCCCTGGTACTGATTTTCCTGCAGATCGTCGATCAGACGCTGAAAGTAGGTCTCCAGAGCCGCCAGCGCATCACCGTCGTGATTCGCCAGATCATCTTCTATTTGTCGGATGAACGGCGCGATATAGTGGCGTATAACCTCCGCGCCATAGACTTCCTTGCTGGGGAAATAATTGTAGAAAGAACCTTTCGGAATATTGGCGGCATCCAGAATTTCCTTGATCCCTGTACCGTGGTAGCCTTTTTCGGTGAGCAATGCGACGCCGATATCCAGCAGTCTGTTTTTGTTGTCCTGTTTTTTTGAGACGGTGACCATGCCTGAATTATGCGACCGGTCGTCTCAGATTGCAACAAATAAATTCCTGCTTACCTGTGTCCCACAATTTTTCTGAAATCAAAGTATTCTTGTCATCCCGACGACAGGAGGGATCTTGAGCGTTGGTTCATTGCCTTGGCGCCTAGGATTTCTCCTGCCGTCGAAATGACACTTTGATTGGCCGATGTTTTACTTTTTGAGAAATGGCTGAAGCTTGTGGGTAATCAGGAATCACTAAAGTTTCGGAGTTCAGAAAAACAGAATAACTTGTTGATTGTAAATGAATAGTGCGCTCTAAAGAGGTATAATATTGGGAACTTGAAATCCAAATCACACCTCAATAGAACGC
>JANEMG010000198.1 GCA_024511045.1 Gammaproteobacteria bacterium
AATATATCGAAAAGGGCCTGGCCCTGCATGAGCAGCTGCGCCACGAACCCCTGCTCAGCACACCCTTCGCACCGCATGCCCCGTACACGGTTTCCGACCAGCCGCTGCAGCGCATCCGGGTCATCGCCGACGAACTGGAACTGCCGATACACATGCATGTGCACGAAACCGGACATGAAATCGAGCTGGCGCAGGAGCAGTACGGGCAGCGCCCCTTGCGCCGACTGGAAAAGCTCGGCCTGCTGACGCCGAACTTCATGGCCGTGCATATGACCCAGATTACGAAGGATGAAATCGATTTGTTCTCCCGCAGCGGGGCGCACATCGTGCATTGCCCGGAATCCAATCTGAAGCTGGCCAGCGGCTTCTGCCCGGTGGCGAAATACCTGGATGCCGGCATCAATGTCGCGCTCGGCACCGATGGCGCCGCCAGCAACAACGACCTGGACATGTTCGGTGAAATGCGCACCACCGCATTGCTGGCCAAGGGCGTCGCCAATGACGCCAGCGCCCTGCCGGCGCACACCGCGTTGCGCATGGCCACTTTGAACGGCGCCAGGGCACTGGGCCTGGAACAGGAAATCGGTTCCCTGGAAACGGGCAAAGCCGCCGACTGCATCGCCATCGATCTGCAGCACCTGGAAACCCAGCCCCTCTACAACCCCCTTTCACAAATCGTCTATGCCGGCAGCCGGCAGCAGGTGACTGATGTCTGGATCGCCGGGCGACAGGTTCTCAAGCAGCGCCAATTGACGTCCATCGACAGTGATGATTTGCAGAACAGGCTGACCGAATGGCGGCAGCGCCTGGAATCGTGACGGCATCTTGCCTGCCCCTGACCCTGAAAACCGGCACTGCGCGGACAGCCACACCTCGTCATGCCGCAACACGGGAATGAAAGACAGTTTCCGGTTATCTTTGAACCTCAGCCTTGTCGAAACCCTATCATTCCTGTCATCCCGACGCCAGGAGAGATCTTTAGCGTTGGCACATTGCCATGGTGCCCAGGATTTCTCCTGCCGTCGTAATGACAGCTATGACTTGGCATGGATCGAACGCGATTATCAATATGAAAATGCCTGATGCTTCTGGGTAATCAGAAAACCCTTGGCGACCGCAACAACAAATGACGAATAACCCAGCAATCTAGTATACTATGGGCAAATTTCAACTCGAGTGAAAGCAATGACAGCAACATCGGAAAATGTGCACGCGCACGAAATCAACAAATTCGGCTCGCTGGCGGAGCGCTGGTGGGACCGCCATGGCGAGTTCAAGACTCTGCACGACATCAATCCCCTGCGCATCCGTTTCATCCGCGACTATACCGACCTCGACGGCAAGCGCATCATTGACGTCGGCTGCGGCGGCGGCATCCTCAGCGAAGGCATGGCAAAGTTCGGCGCCGACGTCACCGGCATTGATCTCAGCGAGGAACTGATCGACATCGCCGATCTGCACGGCCTGGAAACCGGCGTACAGGTCCACTACCAGAAAATCAGCGCCGAGGCGATGGCCGAACAGCACCCGGGTGAACTCGACATCGTCACCTGCATGGAGATGCTGGAGCATGTCCCCGACCCGGCCGCCATCGTTGCCGCCTGCGCGACCCTGGTCAAACCGGGCGGTTATGTCTTTTTCTCCACCCTGAACCGCAAACCGAAGGCCTATCTGCTGGCCATCGTCGCTGCTGAATACCTGCTGCAGATGCTGCCCAAGAGCACCCACGACTACAAAACCTTCATCAAGCCCTCGGAACTGAGCCGCTGGTGTCGGGAGGCGGATCTGGACATGCAGGGGATCGTCGGCATCGAATACAACCCGTTCACGAAAAGCTTCCGCCTCGGGAAAGACATCGATGTCAATTATATCGCCGCCTACCAGCGCCCGGAATAACACAGCATGAATGCCGATTTCCGGCTTGCCTGCGTGCTCTTCGATCTGGACGGCACGCTGGTCGATACCGCCCCCGATCTGCTGGCGGCATTGCAACGGGCCCTGCGCAGCCACGATCTGGCCATCCCTGATGAGCGGCGTGTACAGCCTTATATTTCCTACGGCGCCGCGGCAATGGTGCGGGAAAGCCTGAATGGTTCCGGAACCGAAGAACTGCAAAAGCAGGTCCTTGCCGCCATGCTGGAGGATTACCAGCAGCATATTGCCGACCAGACCCGGCTGTTTCCAGGTATGGTCGAAGTATTGCAGAACCTGGAGACCCGGGGTATCAAATGGGGCGTCGTGACCAACAAACTGCGGCGCTTCACCGAGCCGCTGATGGCGGCGCTGCAGCTGACGCCCAGAGCGGCCTGCATCATCAGCGGCGATACCACCGGCAACAGCAAGCCCCATCCGGAACCGATGCTGGCCGCCTGCCGGGATGCCGGCGTGCGCCCCGAACAAAGCGTTTACATCGGCGATTCAGCCCATGACATCGCCGCCGGCAAGGTTGTCAACATGAAAACCGTGGCCGCGGCCTACGGTTATCTGAAACCCGCGGAAGACCCGCACAACTGGGGAACCGATGCCCTGATCAGCGACCCGCTGGAAATCCTGCACTGGATAGAAACGAATACATGTCATTGACCGAACAAACCATACTGATCACCGGCGCGGCCGGAGGACTGGGCGCCACGGCGGCTCTTGCCCTGGCCAGGCAGGGAGCCACTATCATACTGCTGGACAGGAACGTCCCGCGACTGGAGGATGTCTATGACCGCATCGTCGACAGCGGCGCGCCGGAACCGGCCATCTATCCCTTCGATCTGGCCGGCGCCAACGAGGATCAATACAACGAGCTAGCCCAGGTCATCGGCGACAAGTACGGCGCCCTGCAGGGATTGCTGCATAGCGCCGCGGAGCTTGGCACCCAGGGGCCAATCGCCACGCAGCCGACGGCCTCCTGGGGGCATACCCTGAATGTCAATCTGAACGCCGCTTTCCTGCTGACCCGGGTGCTGCTGCCGGTACTGCAGAAAAGCGTACAGGCGTCCATCGTCTTTACATCGGACACATCGGTAAGCAATGCCCGCGCCTATGCCGGCGCCTACGGCGTCGCCAAGATCGCCCTGGAGGGCTTTGCCAGGATTCTCGCCGAAGAGCTGGAATCGGCCCAGAGAATCCGGGTCAACACGCTGCTTCCCGGGCCAGTCAATTCGCCCATGCGCAACCGCATCTACCCGGGAGAAGACAAGAGTCAATTACCGGATATGAACTCCCTCGATGCTGTCTATGTCTATCTGTTCGGACCGGAAAGCATCGGCATCACCGGGCAGACCATCGATGCACAAACCTTTCAACGATAAGCTGATCCCATGGCAGAAAGAGAAACCATAGAACTGACCCGCGATGTCAACATCGTCACCATTCCCGACGGCAACCACGGGACGCTGAAGAAAGGCGAGACGGTGACCATCCACCAGTCGCTGGGCAACAACTATACCGTGATCACCGAACAGGGGCACATGGTGCGCATCGCCGGCGCCGATGCCGACGCGCTGGGCAAGGAACCTCTGGAACTGCATACCCTGGTGGAGGAAACCACCCCGGAAATGGTGGAAAAAAACTGCTGGGAAGTGATGAAGACGGTCTACGATCCGGAGATTCCGGTGAACATCGTCGACCTGGGCCTGGTCTACAACTGCACCGTCACGCCGCGGGAAGACGGCAAAAACGATGTCCATGTCATGATGACCCTGACCGCGCCGGGCTGCGGCATGGGACCGGTCATCCAGAGCGATGTGGAGAAATGCATCCGCGCACTGCCGGGCGTGGCAAATGTCGAAGTGGAAATCGTCCTGGACCCGCCCTGGTCCCGGGAAATGATGTCCGAAGTCGCCCAGGTGCAGCTGGGATTGTTTTGACCTGACCCGGTTGAAATCGCGGCTGAAGCCGCTCCTACGGCCTTTCTGAAGTTTGATACTGCGGACTGGTCAACGACCGCAGAAAAGCCACCAGGTCCTGTTTTTCCTGGTCCGTCAAATGCAGCGGAAAAATCGCGGCATCCAGGAAACGGTTCTTCTCACCGCCCTGGTCGTAATACTCCACCACCTCTTCCAGCGTCTCAATGCTGCCATCGTGCATGTAAGGCCCGGTACGGGCGATGTTGCGCAACGTCGCCGTCCTGAATTTGCCGATATCGGCAATCACCCGGGTGACGTTGAAGCGGCCCAGTTCCGAGCGCTGCCAGGCAGTCAATTCGAATTCCCCGGGGTCCCTGCCGTCCCGCACTGCCTGCAGAAATTCGTCCAGAACCGGCTGCAGGCGCTGGAAACCGGTACCGATATTGTAAAACTGGTTGTCGGTGAACAGGGCATTGTTCCAGCTGATTTCGTGGCAATTGCTGCAGTTGCCCTTGCGCCGGAAGATGCGCAGGCCGCGTGCCGCGCTGTCCGACAGGGCCGATCTGTCGCGGCCGAAATAATAACGATCGAAGGGTGAATCGCCGGCAATCAGGGTGCGTTCGAAACTGGCGATGGCCTTGACCACATGATCGATCGTGATTGCCTTGCCTGGAATACCGAAAACATTCCTGAACTGCTTCCGATAACCGGCATCCTGACTGACGATATCCACAATCTGCTGGTGATTTTTCAGGCTATGCTCGATGGGATTGACGAAGGGTCCCAGCGCCTGTTTCTCCAGGCTGGGTGCCCTGCCATCCAGAAACAAACTGGTATAGAACGCCGCATTGACCACGGTCGGCGCATTCCTGGTGCCGGTCTGACCGGCTATACCCCTGGCCACCGGCAGACCATCGGTAAAGGCCTTGTCCGGCAGGTGGCAGCTGGCACAGCTGATGGTGCCGTCGCCGCTGAAACGCCGGTCATTGAGCAACCGGCGTCCCAAGGCAATTTTTTCGGCGCTTTGCGGGTTGTCCATAGGCACCGGCAGCGGCGGCAAACCCAGGTTTTCCACGGCCTGTGCGCTTTCGAGAAAGAAAAGCCCCAGTAACAGAAATGGCAGCATACGCATGGCGGTACCTCCAAAAAAAGAGCCAGCGGGGAAAAAACACCCGCTGACTTGAAGTATGTGCATGTCGAAGCATGCACGTGGGGAAATATAAAATTACTAGTGAGGTAAATGCAAAACTCGAAAAGCCAGTGAATTTTTTGGCTAACTGGCGCCAAAACAAGGGGATAAGGAGGGGCGTGTCTGGTGCCTATTTGTTATGATAGG
>JANEMG010000199.1 GCA_024511045.1 Gammaproteobacteria bacterium
AATATTGGACGGGAGAATGGATCCACCATAGAAATACGTAATTATTGAGAATCATTCGCATCCACAGGGTGCGCAGCATTCAACCAGCCAAAATCAATTTTTAGTTTTGCATATGGCTCTGATGTTACTACGCGGGCCCCTATGGGTGGTCTGTTCCGGAAGACGCCGTGAATACGTCCCTGCAGGCTTGGCTTTGGCATCCCTGCCAAAGACACTTCCTCCACAGACCACCTATAGGGGCTTCTTCCGGTAGGGGTGAGTAGTTACTATCTGATTACGTATAACTCTCAGCCATGCAGATAGCACAATATTCATGTCATCCCGACGGCAGGAGGGATCTTGAGCGTTGGCACATTGCCATGGCGCCCAGGATTTCTCCTGACGTCGCAATGACACTTTATTGCTCTTCCCGACATCGGTGCAATACTTATTTATTGATGACCACAGGATGACGGCCATGAATCGGTTTGATTGACCACTGTTTTCCATTTTGGGAAATAGCTGAAGCTTGTGGGTAATCAGGAACCTTTAAACGAAAATTCGTTTGGTTCCGCATCTACCGGCAAGGCCGCCAGACAAACAAAAGGCACACAGAAGACGCGAAAAATGACATGCTGGGTGAGTGTATTGTTTGCTGCGATGCGTCCCATGGCTTGTTTTTCATCATGTACTTATCGTTTGCTGGCCTGGCTTATCATCGGCAATAGCCCCTGCGCCCTCATTTTTGAATCTATACGTGCAAGGTCGTCTGCACCCGCCGGATATTGCCCAACGCGCCGGAGAGGGCGATGGTGTCGGTAGTCATATAAGGTCCCCGATCATCCCTGCCGGTTTTCACATGGTGCACATAGGCACCGCTGGTCAGCCCGGTGGCGATGAACATCACATCGTCAGAACGGACCAGTTCGTCGCAATGCAGCATCCGGCGGGTATCGATGCCCTCCCTTTTGCACAGGGCCATCTCGTCTTCCTTCTGCGGCGCCATGCGGCCGAACATTTCCGCACCCATGGCCCTTGCGGCACAGGCTTTGACGATGCCTTCCGGCGTTCCGCCGATACCGAACAGGGCATCGGAGCCAATATTCAATATCGCCTGAATGGCGCCATTGACATCGCCGTCGGTGGACAGGCGGACTTTTGCCCCGCAGGCATATATTTCCTGAATCATCTCCCGGTGCCGGGGCTTGTCCAGAACAAACACCCGGATGTCCCGAATATCCTTGTCCAGCGCCTTGGCCAGCTGCTGCAATCTTTCGGCAATGGGCGCCTCCGGGTCGATTTTGCCGCGCGCGACCCTTGGGTAGACCTGCTTTTCCATGTAGAAGCAGGGTCCCGGTTTGTACATGGCATCCTTTGGTGCGGCAGCCAGCGTAACGATCGAACCCGGCATATCCTTGGCGAACAGATTGGTGCCTTCGATGGGATCCACGGCAATATCCACAGCCAGTCCTTCCCCCGTACCAACCCGTTCACCGTCATAGAGCGCTGGCGCTTCATCCTTTGCACCTTCTCCGATAACGATGACGCCCTGCATTTTCACCTGATTGATGCGCCTGCGCATCGCCGCAACTGCCAGACCATCGCCTTCGTCTTTTTGTCCCGAACCGACAAAGGGCGCACAGGCTCTGGCTGCAGCTTCACAGACTTCAACCAGTTCAATTTTTAAATCGGCTACTGTGGACATGCTGGTTTCCCTCCTTATGGGTTATGACAATGTGAAAGTGCACTTAATATCCTGGCACTGCTTGCGCTGATTTTTTTTATTTAGCTAAAAAAAAGTTGAAGCAGTTAACAGTTTCCGACGATACCCGCCGAAAAAACGGCATTTTTCATGATATTTTCCCTTTTTAAATTATCAAGTTACTAAATTGTACTAAAGTACAATAGCAATAGTCCTCGCTATCTTGTAGGGTATCCATGTCAATGCCAGAGGCTTGCTGATCATGAAAAGACAAAAATCCGCCCAGAACACCCCCCTTGCCACTGAGGCAAATGGGTCCGAGCAATCGGAGACAGAATTGAAACAGCAGATTTGCTACGGACTCGAATATATACTCGATGAAATGGCCAAAAAGCAACCGGAGACCGACAAACCGTCGAATCAGATAGACTGGTTCGGCTTGTCGGATCTGACTCCCGATTGAAGGATTGACAACAAAAACCCAGGAACCCTGACGGTAAAGCGCCGCACGAGCAGGGCGGCAGGAAACAGCACTACAATCTGTCGTTCGTCTTCTCCTGGCGTTTTTCGGCGAAATCGCGCAGGATTTCCTGTACA
Organism: Gammaproteobacteria bacterium; assembly: GCA_024511045.1. Classification (GTDB taxonomy): domain Bacteria; phylum Pseudomonadota; class Gammaproteobacteria; order Methylococcales; family Methylomonadaceae; genus JANEMG01. The sequence continues at coordinate 2,279 of JANEMG010000199.1, forward strand.
TCCGGATCGATCGTTATGGGGCCTTCCAGAGCGGCAAGCACTGCGGCATCCCGATGATATACATCCGGTTTGAAGATTGCCTGGCCTGCCGCATCGATGCCGACTGTCGTATAAGTGATCAGAATCGGCACCCGCTTTTTCAGAAATACACGCGTCGTCGTCTTCGAGGCGATGACGCGGTCGATCTTTTTCCTGTCCCATCCGGGATTCTCCACCAGCAGCAGTTCTGCCAGGCGAAACGGCTTCGTCGTTCTGATGCAGCCGGCGCTGAAGGTGCGGGTTTGGCGGTTGAACAGATTGCGATGATTGGTGTCGTGCAAAAACACGAAATGCGGATTGGGGAAAATGAATTTCACCCGGCCCAGTGCATTGTCAGGACCTGCGGGTTGCCGGACCATATAAGGGAAGCCCTTCAGATTCTGCCAGTCGATGGTCCTGGGGTCGATTTCCCTGCCCTGAAAATCAAGCAGCAGATAACCCTTCTTCTGCAGATAGTCAGGATCCTTGCGCAGTTGGGGCAGAATGACGCGCTTGATGATGCCCGGCGGTATCGTCCAGGTCGGGTTGAATTCTATATATTCAATTTCATCCTCGAACACCGGTGTTTGGATAAAGGCTTTGCCTACCTGGATCTTCGACTCCCAGATCCGCCGGCCATCCTGCACCAGAAAAGCCCGGAACCCGGGAATGTCGACCAGCAGATAGTCCTCGCCCAGTTCGTGCATGATCCATGCGTAATCGCTCCAGATTGACGCGAATCTGGTCGATGCGCTTCTGCACCGGTACATTCATCGCCTGCAAGGTCCTTCTGCCTACCCGGCCGTCCATTTCCAGGCTGTGCCGCCTCTGAAATTCGATCACCGCCTGACGCAGTTCCTCATCGAAAAGCTGCGGCGATTCGGTGGGGAGCGCTTGCTCCGGAAAATCTCCCGTGATTGCCAACCGTCGGCGAATTCGTGCTATCCGCGGATCCCGATCCCCAGGCCCGAGGGTTTTTCCGGGAGGTATTTCATCCCAACCGCCGCTGGCTGTAATTTGCAGGTATTTTGCCAATACCCGCCGCAGTTCAAGATAATAGGGATGGGACACTCTTTGCCGGTTCAAGACCTGATTGACCTTCCCGGTCTTGATCGCCTTGCCCAGCAACAGCACCGGATCGTCCATATCCAGTCGCTTCCTGTAATTCCAGTTGGCATCCAGTGAAGCGGGATTCACCTTGCCGAAGCGCAGGTGATAGGCAAGACGCAGAATGCTTTCCGTCATGGCCAGTTCCAGTTCCACCCGGGAGCGCACATCAAAATCATCGGGCCAACATCGAGTCTCCAGCTCCGCCATGCCCGGCAGCAGATAATCCTTTTTGTCCAGTCCGTCCAGTTCCACCGTTTCGATCTCCTGCAGCAACTCGGCAACGGCGGCAGCATTCCAGAGCGGAAAGAAATCGTCGATCCAGTAGATTTGCTCGATGAAGCGCGCCCCGATCAACTTCTCACCAGCAACCGTCAAATCAGGGCTACTCAGCCTGGTCTGCATGATGTCGCTGAAAGATTCTTCGGTGATGGAATTGCCGGGATATGCCGGCACCGGCAGTAGCAATATCAGAAAAAACGGCAGGAATTTTTGCACAATACGCCAGGGGCTTTGTACTGCGGATACATCAAATGCGTCCCGACAGTATCTGATGAAAAGGAAAACAGGATTCTTCACGAGTAAAGATATCACCATCATTAAGCAAACAGCGGCACATGGCATAGCCCGGTAATCGAGATGACATACCACATGAAATTCGGGAAACGGCCATTACCCCTGTAGTTGCAGCCCTGTTCGGACATCAATTGATCCGTTGCCTGGAAGCGATGCAGCCATTCCGGTTGGGCAAAGCAGCGAACTGCCTGCACGCTCAGCGACAGCGTTGTCCGGGGTACTGTCTTCGTGTTCAGCCAGATGGTCAGGCAGCGGCAAACCAGGCCGGGCAGTCACCAGGTTCGGAAACGGCCGGTGTCGAGATGGACGAAATTGGAGCGCCGGTAAATTCCCACCCCTCCCGCCTTGAGATCGATCGCTGCGCGTCGGATCGCCTCGACACTGACGTTGGTGAGCCGGATATCTACTGCCTTGCCCTGCATATGCAGACTGCGTTTTGCAACGCCGCGGCTTTTGCTGCGTAATTGTTCATTGGTGGCTGGGGAACGGTAGCCGGAAATGATTTCGAAGATGCCATGGCTGCCGGTGGCCTGCTGTACTGAATAGAGAATATCCAGCAGTTGTGGATCCATGGGATATTTGTCCCCGGTCCTGAAATCGCGAAGGAAATAATTGACTTTCTGCAACGCCTCCGTGAGATACCGGTGGTCGGCATAATAATCGATGGACAGTTTCTCGTTGGTATGGGTGTGATGAAAGACAAGACTGCGCTTTTCCGAAACGGCGGCGAAACCGGTCGCCGGTTTCATCATAAGGAGACCCGGTACGGCACATGCCATGCCCTGCAGCAGTCTTCTTCTGCTATGGTTGATTTCAGATCGTGAATTTGGCATTTTGTATAGCTATTGGGAATCGTTGAATGATGAATTTCCATCGCAGGCTGCAAACAACCAACTGTTTTGGAAAAATGTTTTGATTAAAGTGTTAATACTTATTTAACATTCAGACCCTAAGGTCTGCTGACATGTTTGAATTCAGTCTAGCGCATAATAGATTATTTTCCACAAAAATGCCATCAGAAAAACTTTAAACCCTATAATTTTCAAAAAGATTAGTGGAAGTTCTTATAAACGAGAGGAATTCCATGGGTAAATCTTTGCAGGAGCAATTGCTCAACGCCGGCCTGGTCAATGCCAGCCAGGTAAAACAGGCTACAAGCGTGTCGCTACCTCGTGATAGATT
>JANEMG010000200.1 GCA_024511045.1 Gammaproteobacteria bacterium
GCTTTGGATGAGAATTTTGCCAGGGTTTGCCCCAAACCCGGCAATCCCCCCGGAAATTCTCTGGTCACTGTGCTGCTGCGCATGGTGGCTTGAATAATTTCTGGGAAACTTCAGTTTTCGATGATCTGCTGGTCCTTGCCAGTCTTGTTGAGAATGTTGATTAGCAGTCTGACGCTGTCCTTCATGACGCTCTTGATGTCGGCATCGGGCAGCGGTCTGCTGATTTTGTTTTTCAAGGCATTGGCATAAAGGTACAGATCGGGAGGGATGTCTATTTTCTCGAAAAGAAAAAGCAACTGCTCGGAAATGAAATTTCTTTGTTCGGTGCAGGGTCTTGCCTGATCCTGTGCTGTTGATTCGACCGTCGCCAGCCTGATGGCATCGAAAAGAGCATCGTCGGCCTCGAATTCCCCTGCCTCATAGCGCTGCTGGATGTTCTCTATGGCGGCGATATGCCCGGCATCGCTGCGCATCGACTTAAGATAGTCGAAAATAAGCAGTTTCCTGCCATCGCCGCACATCTGCCCGGAACAATCGGTCATGGCCAGTTTGGTCGACAGCCGCTGCAGTTCCTCCTGCATCTTGTCCTTCTGAAAACCATCCTTCAGAAGGCCCCGGATTTCCTTGATATCGTCACCGAATGCGGCATCGAAGTTCTGTGCATAGAGCGCAAACTGAATGATGACCTTATAGAGAAGTTTCTCGTAAGCACTATGGACTTTTCGAAGCGGGGCATGCGCTGGAATCGAGGTCTGCATCGATTGATACCTTCCTTAAAATATTGATTTCCTCAAGAATGCATTGTTAAAAATATAGCAGAAAAAACAGCTTTTACTTTTCGCGGCATGAAAATCCGGTCCACGACTGCCGTCAATGACAGCCTGAACCGCAGGAAAAAGCCCAGCAACAGGCAATTCATTACAGTCCCTGCCGTTTTCAGCACTGTTTCTGCCGCCGGCCCAACCGAGGGCAGCTGCACAGTAGCCTCGCTTGCAAAAAAAGCGGCCATGAAGGCCGCATTGAGAGGAAGGAAGATAACTCTAACTCGCAAAGAGCGCATACAAGAGTTGTACACAGTCTAGTCGGCGAATCTCCGCCTGGAAATGCGGCAAATCGCCGCGCGACAATTTGCCGCCACAGATGGCCCGATCATTGCTGTGTATTCCCCTCTGGCAACACAAAAACCTGCCTGTTTCAGGCAAAATCAACTGTATTCCGCCTCAAAAAGGAACTGTTTCATGGCATATGCCCCGCTGATTGCGGGATATGCCCCAGGTTTTCAACTACCCGGATTGGGGGCTTGTTCACCAGCGAATGTGCGGCAGCTCGGTTTTCCAAATCACCCCGGCAGGATCTGCCGAAACCAGATCGCGCCATTCCGGGCAGCCTGCGGACTCATGAATTTGACATCGACATCGACCAAGACATGCAAAAATGCGGCATTTGCCGCAGCATTGGGGCATATAAAGCATTTCTGGATGCATCCTGAACCCGGTTTCAGGAAATTCAACCCAGTTAATATTTTTTTCACTGGCGGTGTGCTAAGGTAGCCTTCCACTTCCCGGTATGGCACGAATCTTGTGTCTTCATTCCCTACCGGCATAACTATGTCTATGCAGACAATGGAGAAAGCTATGAAGCGAAACTACATCACGGATTCATCCATCCCCCTCACCTCCTATGACCTGATCAGCCGCACCATCTACCATGAAGCGGGCCACGCAGCGGCTATCTATCTGTACAACAAACAGCAGCAGTTCCCACCCATCCACTTTCGCATCGCTATCGAAGACTTGGCGCAGCTGGACATGCCGCCAGAGAAAGCCTGCAAGTTCAAACTCTGGAACTGCGTGGCAAAAGTAGAGGGCGGCCGTTTGACGCATCTGCTGCCTGCCCCGCAGTCCGAGGACGAGGAACAAAAAAAAGCCTACCTGGCGGCCATCAAGGCGGATATCGTCAACCTGCTGGTCGGCCCTCTGGCCGAGGCCAAATATGTCGCCCTTTGCGACGATGAAAATTTCAGTCCATTGCTGGTCAACGTCAACGCCCTGAAGTTTTATGGCGGTTCGTCGGACCTGGAAAAGGTCAACGAATACCTGGAATGTTTTTTTGACAGCCACATCCGCTGCCTGGTGCTCGCCGAGTTGTTCGATTGCGCCTTTGCATTCATCAGCGACCAGTCCCACTGGAAAGCCATCGAAACCCTGGCGGATCATATACTGCTCAACAACAAGCAAACGATCGACTGTGAAGAAGTGATTCAGGTAATCGACCAGGGCCGCGCCTGAATCTTCAATTGCCGCTCTTTATCGGCCTCTCCAGCGGAAGAGGGTGATAAAGAGCCGGCCTTCAAGTGCGGCCACCATGCGGCTCAGCGGCACCTGCTCGTAAACCGCTGTCTGCCGAAACGCAGCGACCGCTTCAGCGCGGGCACAGATCCTCGAGTATTTCTCCGATTGCCCGTTCCTGATCGTCAATGCTTTGCAGCAACTGGAACTGGGCGATGGCGCGATGCAGGTTTTGCTGCGGCGCCGTGACTTTGAAGTAGCGATTGCCCTGCAGGTAATCGGTGAAAAACCGCAGCCCCAACTCAAAGGGAAGCAAGCGCATCGCCGGATACAAGTAGCGATAATCCTGCCTGGTAAAAAAACTGCTCACCTGGCTCAGGTAACCCGGCATAATCGCCCGGCAAATGGCCAGATCAAAAATGACCGGTTGCCCACGCTGGCAGCAGGAGCGCAGGCAGTCGGCGATATCGTAATGAATCAGACCTGGCTTGATGGTATCCAGATCGATAATGCTGATCACGCTGTCGCTGTCGCCGGCAAACAGAAAATTGTCCAGTTTCGGGTCGCCATGGATCACCCGCAGCTGCAGCAACCCCTGCTCTTTGGCGTTTTCCAGAACGGCAGCCTCCTGACGGTAGTCGGCGATCACCGCCAGACAAAATGCCGCAGCATCGGATTGCAGATCGGCCTCGGTCTGCTCCAGTACCTCTTGATAAAGACGCAGATACTCCGGTGTACAATGAAAACCGGGCAGGGTGTCATGCAGCAGAACCGGGTCCAGACCGCTCAGCAGGTGATGGAAATGTCCCAGAGCGAGGCCCACCTGTTCAGCAGCATGGACATCCGGCAGTTTTTGCAGCGTGCGGGAGTTGCCGATAAAGGTCAGCGCCCGCCAGAAATCGCCTTTGTCATCCTGAAAACACAAGGCATTGTCGGAGGCGGGGATGATTTCCGGTATTTGCAGCCGCACCTTGCCGGCATGCTCGGTCCTGATATGGTTATGGATAGTGGTCAGATTGGTCATGATCTGCCGGGGCCGGGCAAAGACCTCGGCATTGAGGCGCTGGAGAATAAACCGCGGCCTCGTGCAAGCGTCCGTTTCCACCAGGAAGGTGTCATTGATCAAGCCGCCACCATAGTTGTCGATGGCGACAATGCGGCCTCGTGCAAGGAATTGTTTGGCGATGGCGGCCAGATGGGGGTTCACAATCACCCCCTCTGGATTACGCTTGCATCCATGTCTGGAGAGCGGCAGCCGGTCATTATCCGCAGTCTGACAACTGTGCTAGCAGCCGATGCAATGCCTGACCACGGTGACTGATGGCGTTTTTGTCCTCAGGCGACAGCTCTGCAGAGGCGCAGCCCTTGTCTGGAACCCAAAATACCGGATCGTAGCCAAAGCCATTCTCACCGACAGGCCGCTTGAGAATGCTGCCCTCCCAAACCCCTTGGGCAATAACCGGCACCGGATCCTGTGCGTGGCGCATGAAGACGATCACGCAAACGAAACGGGCGCTGCGCTGCCGGTCCGGGACGCCGTCCATATCCTCGAGCAGTTTCACCAAGTTGTCCTGGTCGCTGGCGCCAATTCCGGCATAGTGCGCGGAAATCACGCCCGGCGCACCCTGCAGGGCATCGACGACCAGTCCGGAATCATCGGCAAGTGCCGGCAAATTGCAGTGCAGAGCGGCGTTTCTGGCCTTGATGATGGCATTTTCGACAAACGTCAGTCCTGTCTCTTTCGCCTCGGGCACGGCATATCGATGCTAGGGCACGACGGGGTGATCGGCAAGCAGCGCCTGAAACCCCCTGATTTTCCCAGGATTTCCGCTGGCCAGAACGATTTTATCCAGATCCGCCAGAATCGTCATCGCTGCTGTCAAATCGATTCACAGTGTTCGATATCACGGCGTCTTTGGCAGATTGGCATCGGCCAAGGCCTGCTGTTGCTTTTCCAGCAATTGCCGGATGCCGTGGTCGGCCAGGTCCAGCATTGCATCCAGCTCGTTTCTTCGGAAGGCATGTCCTTCCGCGGTGCCTTGAATTTCGACAAAGGCCCTGGCGTCGTTCATGACGACATTCATATCGGTTTCCGCGGCACTGTCCTCCAGATAATCCAGGTCGAGAATGGGCGCGCCACGATAGATACCGACGGAAACCGATGCGATCTGGCCATGAAGTGGATTTTTCTTGATGGCTTTTTGCTGCACCAGTTTGGCGATGGCCAGTGCCATTGCCACGAAGCCGCCGGTGATCGATGCGGTGCGGGTGCCGCCATCGGCCTGCAGTACATCACAATCGATGGTGATGGTGCGCTCCCCCAGAGCCTGCAGATCAATTGCCGCGCGCAGGGAGCGGCCGATCAAGCGCTGGATTTCCAGGGTGCGACCGCCTTGCTTGCCGCGGCTGGCTTCCCGGCCCATGCGCTCATGGGTGGAGCGGGGCAGCATGCCGTATTCGGCAGTGACCCAGCCTTCCCCCTTGCCCTTGAGAAAAAAGGGTACCCGATTTTCCAGGCTGACATTGCAGATGACCCGGGTATCGCCAAATTCCACCAGCACCGAACCTTCCGCGTGTTTGGTATAGCCGCAGGTGAATTTTATCTCTCTGAGTTGGTCCGCTTGCCGCCCGCTAGGTCTCATTGCCTCTCCCGTACAGGTAAAAATACAACAGTATACCGGAAACAGTCGCGACTTTGACGGGCAATTTCAAGCGCTGTGCGGGGCAATGCTTTATATTCCGGACGGTTGAGGTAAATGCAAAACTCGAAAAGCCAGTGAATTTTTTGGCTAACTGGTGCCAAAACAAGGGGATAAGGAGGGGCGTGTCTGGTGCCTATTTGTTATGATAGGCGCTCCAAAACTCAATA
>JANEMG010000464.1 GCA_024511045.1 Gammaproteobacteria bacterium
AGGCATTCCAGACCGTCTTGGCGGCCTCGGCAGGATCGTCCGGCGCTCTGGTTGCCGCTGCAATGAGCGTCGAGCGGAAAACACTCGAGCGACGTCTGGCCCACCATTTCGACATCTGGTAGATGGGTTTTCCTGCGTTTCCCTCTATCTGGGCAATCTGGTTAATTGGCAAAATAGGGAAATCGACCTCAAGACAGGTTTTTGGCCGATTGGGATCGCTGAAGTCAACGGATTCCAGTTGTAGCTTCTTGCCTGCACCTACTGTAGCGGCTACCTGCTCAGCAATAATCTCGGCTTTGGTCTTGCCTGTTCCTCGGGCCATAAAATGTGTTCTCTTCAGACTTCTATTTTGATAATTCAATAAAGGGTACGGCGACTTCCAGTAGTGACAAGCCACCATGAGTTAGCGTGGGATAGCCGCCCTGGCTTTTCCATTTTTTGCGGCCTAGCACCAGATTCCAGCACCCATGTTCTGTGTTCAGTATTTGAGTAAGCGGGGGGACCCAATAGTGTTGTTCTGTTTCATTACCATTTTGGGCCGCTCGTCCGCTCTTGAAATGTCCTTTCAGGAAGCTGACCTGATCTTTTTGCACAACATCCGGGAAAAGTCCGGAGTGGGCATAGCCATGATCAGCCGTGATAACAAGTCGGCGACCCGTAGTGAGGCGATCGATTAACTGCCAGAAGTCATCGGAGGTGAGTTTGCCGGCAGCTTCTTTGGCAAGTGTGCGATAGCCGTTGCCATCATCAGCGAGATCGTGCATTTTCACATCCGGCCAGTGGTGCCAGAATATGATATTTGGATCGGCCTTGATTAGATCGGCACAGTCCGCAAAAGGTAAGTCAGTGGTTTCTGTCCATGCCGCGGGGAAGTCAGCACTTTTACCGCTGTTATGTTCCAGGCTTGAACGTTGAGAGAAACCAAGTGCTTTGGCGAAGGGGGTAGTATCCCCCGGGATTTCAGAGGCTGTAGCTCGTGCCTGATGGATGGTATAGCCTCGCTGCTGTGCTTGTTCCAGTAACCACGGTGATTCTCTGAGAGATAAAGCATCGAGTATAAGAACGGCTTTACCACTGGTACGCTCGTTCCAATAGTTCCTTAGGGATTGGCTTGTGCGCGGAGCAGTCGCTTCGAACTGCTGCCATAATTCCCATGCGCTACCTGAGAGCAGGTTGTCCAAATCAGCGGTGGTTCGGTCGCGGTCGGTTGTAATGGCGTCGGCCACATCTACGCGTACAGGTTCTGAAAAGATCTGCCAGAGCTGGGCAAAAATGCGTTCCCATGCTTTATCAGCAGGAAGGCTAAACAGGTCTGTCATTAGCGCCTTGTCCATGTATCTAGTCCTTCTCCAGATCAAGGGAATAGGTGACACCATCAGGCAAATTCTTGAGTAATTTCTCAAGTTGCGCACCTGTCAGCTCAGTGACTGATAGTTGACAATTGTGGATTTGACTGCCGGGAGCGATGCCCCAGCTTTCCAGTTTGCCAAGCAAATTCAAAGAGGAGGTGGCGGGGGCTTGCAGTTTGGTTCGTTCCCCAATGTTTGTGCCTGTGCCACCAAACAAGCCACTTGGTGGCTGGTCGCCTCCGCTAGGATAGGGTGGTGGTGTTTGTGGGTCGCTACCACTATCTCCAGGTTGTGGTGGCGGTGTAGAGGCGGTGCCACCGCTGCTAACATTTGTGCCGGGTTCATGCAGATTTGTCTCTTCCATTTGCCGGCCTGTTCCCAGCCGACCTTTCATACGATTCCAGGCGTCGTCCGCAGTTTCTCCTGCACGGCTTTCCAGCATGTCGCGACCCAGCACATTGATGGCTATCTTGCCTTGAGCACAAAGGCGAGTGATCCGTTCTTTGGCTTCGGTTTCACCGAGCCAGGGGATCGAGG
>JANEMG010000201.1 GCA_024511045.1 Gammaproteobacteria bacterium
ATATTGGAATGATGCTCCATGGCGGTGATCAGGATCTCGTCGCCGGCCGCCAGGTTGCTCCGGCCGTAGCTCTGGGCGACCAGGTTGATCGCTTCGGTGGTTCCCCGCACGAAGACGATTTCCTTGGTGCTGGCGGCATTGATGAATTTCCTGACCTTCTCCCGGGCGCCTTCGTAGGCTGCCGTGGAGCGCTCGCTGAGGGTATGCACGCCGCGATGCACGTTGGCGTAGTCATGCCGGTACACCCGGGTCATGGCATCGATGACCTGCGCCGGTTTCTGGCAGGTGGCCGCATTGTCCAGGTAGACCAGCGGCCTGCCGCGCACCTGCTGATCGAGTATCGGAAAATCGCGGCGTATTGTTTCGTTGTTCAACGTACTCATAACCATTCCTTGACGATGCCGGTCTGGGGAAAATGGGCCAGCAGCTGCGCCTGGACCAGACCCTGGAAGGACCGGTTGGGCAGCTTGTCGACCATTTCATTGGCGAAGGCGAAAGTCAGCATGTTGCGCGCCGTTTCCGCATCGATGCAGCGCGAGCGCAGGTAGAAAATGGACTTTTCGTCCAGCTGACCCACCGTCACGCCATGGCTGCACTTGACATCGTCGTTGTAGATTTCCAGCTGCGGCTTGGTGTCCGCCTCGGCGTCATTGGAAAGCAGCAGGTTGCGGTTGTTCATTTCCGAGTCGGTCTTCTGCGCGCCCTCGAAAACCACCACCCGGCCCTGGAAAACGCCGCGCGCCCGCTGGTCGAGAATACCCTTGTACATTTCCCGGCTGATACCGTGGGGCTGGGTATGATTGATGCGGGTATGGTTGTCGCTATGCTGGCGCTTCCTGCCGATATACAGGCCATTGAGCTGGCATTCGGCCGCCCTGCCCAGATCGGTGTGCACTTCGTTTCTGGCCAGCAGGCCGCCGAAGGAGAAATTGTGATGCTGAAAACGGCCATGGCTCTCCTGCAGCACGTAGGTGCCGCCGAAATGGTACGCCTTGCCCGTCTCGCATTGCAGCTTGTAGAGATCCAGGCGGGCATTGTCGCCGACCAGCACTTCTGTCACCGAGGCATTCAGATAGGCGAGATCGTCGACACCGACGAAAGTTTCGAACACCTCGGCCTCGGCCATGCTTTCGACATCGATCAGGCTGCGCGTCACGGCCAGGGAATCGGGCTTTGTCACCACATGCAGCAGCTGCACCGGCTTGTCCAATACCGTCCGCGGTGGGATGTGCAGATACAGTCCATCGCTGAACCAGGCGCTGGTAAAATGAATGAAGCCATGGTTTTCGCGGGTCAATGCCCGGCCGAAGCGGACCTCCAGCCGGTCGGGATGTTTCTCCAGCGCTTCGGCCATGGCGCAGACGATAACACTTTCCGGCAGTCCCTCGAGACGGGACAATTGCGCCGAAAACCGACCGTCGACCAGCACCAGGCTCCAGGCATCGGCCAGCCGGCAGGCATCCAGCCAGTCGCTGTCGACAGCGGCCTGGGCGGCCTCGCTGGCAGCGGGGCTGAAGCGCTTCTTCTCGATGGCCGAGACATTGGTATATTTCCATTCCTCCTCGCGGGGCGAGGGGAATCCCTGCTGCGCGAATTGCTGCAGCGCGTCGCTGCACAGCTGCTGCAGCCACGGCAGATGCCGCCCCGGCAATGCCGAAGCGCTGTTTTCATAGTCAGCCAGATAATGGCTGGTGATGTTTTCCACTGCGTTCATCATGCCGCCTGCTCTACCCAGCTGTAGCCTTTTTCTTCCAGTTCCAGCGCCAGTTCCGGTCCTCCGGACTTGACGATTCTGCCGTGCGCCAGCACATGCACGACATCCGGCTCGATATAGTCCAGCAGGCGCTGGTAATGCGTCACCAGGATGAAGGAGCGCTCCGGCGTACGCAGGGAATTGACGCCCTGGGCGGCGATTTTCAGGGCATCGATGTCCAGGCCGGAATCCGTTTCATCGAGCACGCACAGCTTCGGCTCCATGATCGCCATCTGCAGAATCTCGTTGCGTTTCTTTTCGCCGCCGGAAAATCCTTCGTTGACCGCCCGGTACAGGAACTTCTCATCCATGTCCAGCAGCTGGATCTTTTCCTTGACCAGGGCCAGAAAATCCAAGGCATCCACTTCGTCCTGGCCGTGATGCTTGCGGATGGCGTTCAAGGCCACCTTGAGCAGGTAGATGTTGCTCACGCCGGGGATCTCCACCGGATACTGAAAGGCCAGAAACACGCCTTCGCGGGCCCGGATCTCCGGCTCCAGTTCCAGCAGGTCATTGCCCTGATAGGTGATCGAACCCTGCGTCACCTGGTAGCCGGGTCTGCCCGCCAGAATATGCGCCAGGGTGCTCTTGCCGGAACCGTTGGGGCCCATGATGGCATGCACCTCGCCCGGGTTCACCTGCAGGTCGATGCCGCGCAGTATCGGTTTGTCGTCGATGCTGATATGAAGATTTTCTATGCTGAGCATAATGTAGTTACCTGATCTTTGATTTGAAAACTGTTGCGCCGGGTGACTATTCAACCGACCGCGCCTTCCAGACTGATGCCCAGCAGCGCCTGTGCCTCCACGGCGAATTCCATGGGCAGCTCCTTGAACACCTCCTTGCAGAAGCCGTTGACGATCATGGACACCGAGTCTTCCGGTGACAGACCCCGCTGCTGACAGAAGAACAGCTGGTCCTCGCTGATCTTCGAGGTGGTCGCCTCATGCTCCACCTGCGCCGAAGGCTGCCTGACCTCCACGTAGGGGAAGGTATGTGCGCCGCAGGTGTCGCCCACCAGCAGGGAATCGCACTGCGTATAGTTGCGCGCATTCTCGGCGCTTTTCAGCACCTTCACCAGACCGCGGTAGGTGTTCTGCGCCCGGCCCGCGGAAATGCCCTTGGAAATGATCGTACTGCTGGTGTTCTTGCCGATATGGATCATCTTCGTCCCGGTATCGGCCTGCTGGTAATTGTTGCTCAGCGCCACCGAATAGAATTCCCCCACCGAGTTGTCGCCAGTCAGCACGCAGCTGGGGTATTTCCAGGTGATCGCGGAACCGGTCTCCACCTGCGTCCAGGAAACCTTGGAATTGTTGCCGCGGCAGTCGGCGCGCTTGGTCACGAAGTTGTAGATGCCGCCTTTGCCCTCCTTGTCGCCGGGATACCAGTTCTGTACCGTGGAATACTTGATTTCCGCGTCTTCCAGCGCCACCAGTTCCACCACCGCGGCATGCAGCTGGTTCTCGTCGCGCATCGGCGCGGTGCAGCCTTCCAGGTAGCTGACGTGGCTGCCGGCATCGGCGATGATCAGGGTGCGTTCGAACTGTCCGGTATTGGCGGCATTGATCCGGAAATAGGTGGACAGTTCCATGGGGCAGCGCACGCCCTTGGGTATATAGACGAAGGAGCCGTCGGTGAACACCGCCGAATTCAATGCGGCATAAAAATTGTCACCCTGGGGTACGACCGTTCCCAGATACTTCTGCACCAGCTCCGGGTAATCCCGGATCGCTTCGGAAATAGGGCAGAATATCACCCCGGCTTCCTTCAGCTTGCCCTTGAAGGTGGTCGCCACCGAGACGCTGTCGAACACCGCATCCACCGCGACGCCGGCCAGGCGTTCCTGTTCGTCCAGCGGAATGCCCAGCTTCTTGTAGGTTTCCAGCAGTTCCGGATCGACTTCATCGAGGCTGTTGGGGCCTTCTTTCTTCTTCGGCGCCGAATAATAGCTGATGGCCTGGTAGTCGATGGGGTCGTATTTGACGAACGCCCATTCCGGCGTCTTCATGGTCTGCCAGTGCCGGAAAGCCTGCAGCCGCCATTCCAGCATGAATTCCGGCTCGCCTTTTTTCGCGGACAGGGCCCTGATGACGTCTTCATTCAGGCCAGGCGGAAAAGTATCTGCCTCGAGATCGGTCACGAACCCCTGTGTGTATTCCTGGGCGATCAGGTTTTCGATTTGCTGCGTACTTGTGGACATCTTCTCTCTCCGCAATGATTCTGTTTTCAAACCGGCTTGGCGTACAGACTGGCCACCGGAATGGTGATTTCCTGCTGCAGTTTATCGGTGGGCCGGATCATGTCGGCCAGCGTCACGGACTCCAGGGCATCGTGTATCACCCGGTTGATCAACCCCCAGTTGCCGCGGATATCGCAGCCCGGGGATTGTTCGCAGCTCTGCTCGGAAATGCTGCACTCGGTAATGGCGATGGGACCTTCCAGGGCCTTGATCACCTCGGCGACGGTGATTTTTTCCGGAACCTCGGCAAGGCAGTAGCCGCCACGGGCGCCGCGCAGGGATTTCAGCACCCGCGCCCTGACCAGCAGCTTCAACACCTTGCTCACCGTCGGCAGGTGAATGCCGGTACTCTCGGCAATCTCCACGGCCGTGAAAAACTGCTCACTCTTTTTCGCCATGAAACTCAGGATGACCGTCGCATAGTCTGTCAATTTGCTCAAGCGCAGCATGTTCCGCTCCAATTTCAATAGAGGACTATTTTAGTCCTATTTAAAACCATAGTAAAGCGCTTGGTTATTATTTTTTCTGTTTCTATGGCTCAGAGCCACAGCTCTGCGCAATCAGGCAAGCTTGCGCAGCGCCTTTTTCACGATGCAATTGAACTGGCCGGATTGCCAGTAGAATCCGTGAACCGTTTATAGACCTGTTCTCCCAGCCATTTCGAAACCACATCCTGCATTTCCGGATTGCTCATGTAGTTGGTGAACAATTCTTCGTTCAAATCCATGCGTTCAATGAAGAGCGACTCCAGGGCTTCACGGAACACCAACTGGAACTTGTCGGCCGGATTGGCCCTGGCGGCGCGTCGCAGGGCGTCATCCAGAACAGCCGCTTCGGCCAGTTGATCGAAAAAGAGCTGATCCGCTTCCGTCAACTCGGAACCAAAGCGTTCATTGATGATGTCGATCAGACTGGAGAGCGGCACATCCTCATCCCGCACCATGCCGGTTCCAACCTCCCGGGGACCATCCAGCGGTTTCGCTACGCCATCGCCCAGACTGATCGAGCCTTCGCTGATTTTCTGCAACCGGTAATATACTCACCGCACATGAAAATTTAGCAAATCATGCACCGATAATTTGAAAATTTTCAGTTAATAGCGAGCGCAAATTATCGACATGCTTTTCTGGTTCAGAAAAGAAATTCTCACAGGCA
>JANEMG010000202.1 GCA_024511045.1 Gammaproteobacteria bacterium
TTTCGATGGCTCTGGCGGTCAGCAGCGGCAGCCAGTGATGCTTGCCGGTATGCAGAAAAAATGCCGCAGGGACGAAGATGATCTCCGCCCCTTTCGTCGTCAGCGCCTGGTACAGTTCCGGGAAACGAAGGTCATAGCAGATACTGAAACCGATTTTCCCGACTCTGTGATCGACCACGACCGGCCTGTCACCCGGCCTGATGCCCTGGGACTCGTTATAGCCCAGGGCCGGGGCATCACACATATAGATCTTCCTGTACACTGCGTCGATCCCGCCCTGCCGGTTTATCAACACCGAGGTGTTATACAAATGCCGATCGTCGGCGGCGATTTTTTCATAGATGCTCCCCAGCAGCAGATCGACAGCGAAGTTCCGGGCATATTCCCGGAAGGTCTGCACGACATCACCTTCCAGGGTCTGGGCAACCCGGTGTTTCTCCTGGTGATCATTCCCCACATAGAGAAACGTTTCGGGAAAGGCGATCAGATCCAGGTCTTCCCGGCTGCCCTGCTCGATCTGCTGCCTGGCAAAGCGCATGTTTTCCCGCAAATCAGCGCTGGAGTTCATTTGCACGATGCCGATTCTATGTTTCATGGAAACATTCTTCTCCCATATTGCTTGTGCAGACCCAGGAGGTGGCAGAATTGTGCGAAAGAGTCACCCATTAGCCTGCCGTTGACTATTCACCTGCCGGTGAGCTTTGACGACCATTGAAGTGTTTCAGAAACGGCCCTGCTACTTCGAATGTCACACCACCCTTCAATCGCCCTATCACGCCTCTTTGGGAACTGAAATACAATCGCGACTTGTCCGGGCTGAGCGCCGCCCCGCTGATTTCAGAAAAATAGTATCCGACCAGCTGCAGAACCGGTTTTATCTCGCCCGCGGGAGTAATGGCGACGATCTGCATATCGCCGCCATCCTCGCACACCAGCAGGGTATCGTCATACATGGTCAGCGCATCGACCCCGGTCAATACCGGTGAATCCATCCATGCCGCCGCATAGAACAGCGATATTTTCTGTGCGGCAATGTCATACATCCAGATACGATCGTAGCCCTTGGTATCGAAATAGATTTTCCCCTGGTGATAGACGATGCCCTCGCCGCCATTGAAACGCGCAGCAGTCGGCACCTGTCTTCTGGTCGGCCGGGTTGCGGCCGAAGGATCAGGGACTTTTTGCTATGCGACGCGACCCGATGCGTCGACCACGGCGGCTTCCAGAATGCCATGCTCGAGATCCGGCCTGCCCTCTGCCACGCTGGCCGGCCGATAGCGGTAGAAACAGCTGTCTTCTTCGTCCTCGGTCAAGTACAGCGTCAGTGAATCCGGATCGACTACCGCGGATTCATGCCGGAACACGCCCAATGCCGGCCTGGCCACTGCACGTTTCTCGCCCAGGGGATCGCACTCCCATACGATGCCCCTGGAGACTTCCTCGCAGGACAGCCAGGTACGCCAGGGTGTGATGCAGCCGTCGCAATTGCGGTTCGTCCCCTGCAGGATGGCACAGGCGGTGACGATCTGCCCTCCACTGTCACACAGGATCGCAGCAACGCCGCCCTTTCCATGGTCGAGCTCACTGTTCGAAACATAGATCCAGCCACCGTCTTCGACCGGCAGGACACCGCCGCCATCGGGGCCCGCGTGCCAGACATAGGCCGTATTTTCCACGCGGCTGCCGGAACGGGCAATAATGCGGGAGCTGCAGTTGGGCGGCAGCAGCAGACCATTGCTGTCGGGTACCGGGCTCAACCCTTCCACCTGATAGGTCTGCTTGCAGGAAGACAGAAGCGCAGGCATCGCAGCGGCGGCATATAACAACCCGCCATTTCTCAGGAATCGTCTTCTGCTGTCATTGATTTCATTCATGGTCACAATCACTCACGGAACAATATTGCGCCGCATCCCTGCATTTTTATTCTGACAGCAATTCCGGCGAATGCAAACAGGGAAGCCGCACCCTGTTGCTGTGATCCTACAGAGACAAGTCTGGATCTATTGCAACGAATTGACGAAATTCTGGAATTCGGCCAGATTCACCCGCCACCGATATATGTTAGTGCTGCCATTGGGCCGGCATTCATCGGGAGGACGTCCCAGTACTTCGGCAATATAGGCACGCATTCTCTCACTGGTGCAGCCCAGGCGATTGACCCCAGGCACCCTCTCGATATCAAACATTGCGCCGATTTTATATGATTTGAAATGAAAAAAAAGTTCTGTCTGGATTGTCGTTGATGGCATCGCTGCGCACGCAGTTCTCAAAAACCGGTTCTTTAATCCCTCCAAATTTCGTCAGCTGTTTTCAGAATAACCGGCCTTCTGCTGGTTGTCGCCGATTTCGACAAACAATCCCTTCATGGTCTGCAGATCGGCATCATCGATTCTTTGCTTTTTCCGTCGCCGCCTGATCATCTTTTGCGTTTCCCCGGTAAAAACACCGTCTTTCGCGGAAAGCATCCACAGGTAAAAGAACGCCGCGATGAGTTGTTGATCTGTCACCTGGTCAGAAATATACCGCCGGTATTCCTGCAGTTTTTCCAGCACCTGTTGGTGAACGCCGAATGCCTTCAGGTCCTGCAATGATTTGGCTTTGAGGATGCGTTTCATTTCTACCGGCTCCCGACATTTCCAGAGCGCATCGGCCGGCATGATCTGCCCGGAAATACCCTGCATCGCGGCCATGTAATCACTGTCCCATGTCAGTGCCTCTTCAAAGTCAGCTTTTTCCCAATGCCTTTTGACATAGCATGCCATCTCGTGCATGGATGTATCAGCCATGCTGTAAAATACCCCCTCTTCATGAGCACCCGCCCGGCCAAGCCCCCCCAGCCCGACGCCAGCATGACCGGGACCTTGCGCAAATCCGGCATGCCATCGCTTTTCAGTTCCCCGGGACGGACCTCGGTAACCAGGTATGCCGTGTGTTCGGACAGCAACTGGTATTCGCTGGCAATCTTGACGATGGCATCCCGTGATTCCTGCTCCTGCATGCGGGCATTGGCGGCCAACCGCGCCAGGATATCGCTGCCGCCGGTCTCCGACCGCACTTGCAGGGGTACAACCTGCCGACACTCCGCGCCGTTGCCGAAATCCACCTGCAATGCCACGGAACCGGCCGGCTTTTCCGGAAACCGGGCAAAAACATGCAGGGTGTCGCCGGCAAACAACGGCTTCAGCTGCTGCTGCCATTCAGGTTCTGCAGGCCAGCGGATTTCCAGGGATTGCGCCCGGGGCAGATGGATGCGCTTGAAGTGGCGTTCGATTTTTTCCGCCATTCCTTCCTCCGGATTCCCCAACTCGCAGGCGCCCCCGGTCTGTTCGGCCAGTTCCCGCACCAGGCGTTCGGAAACCGAACTGCCGACGCCGACACTGAAAATCCGCTGCCAGGTCGCATTGGCCAGATCGATGATGGCCCGGGAGCGCGACTCTTCACCCGCAGCATCCCACACCTCGCCGTCGGTAATCAGCAGGAGATCGGCTGGTCGTTCATCGTTTTCCATTTGCAGGGTTTCCTGCAGCGCGGCAAAAATCTCGGTGCCTCCCAAATCGGCATCCATGCGCGCCAGCATTTCCCTGGCGCGGGCGATATTGGCTGCCGTGGCTGCAACAGGTGCGGCGATGTCCTTCGCAATATGGCTGCCGAAACGGATCAGGGAAAAACGGTCCATCGGCCGCAGGCCGTCGATAATATTGAGCAACGCGATTCTGGCCTGGGCGATGGAATCACCCAACATGGAACCGGAACAATCCACCAGAATCTTGAAAATACGTGGAGAAACGGCAGCATCCTGTCCAGCAACTTCCGGAAGTTCGGTGCAGAAGGAAGCCAGCGCCGCATAATGGTCGCCATCCGGAGCGCAAACGGCGCTGACCTTTTCGCCGCCATAGTGCATCAGCAGGATCAGGTCACGATCCAGAAAGCCCCTGCCATCCTGCAGTTGAATCCGGGTGTGCTCTGGCAGTTCCTGAATATCTATGGCATGCGAGGGACACTGGAATTGCGCCTGCCTGAGCAGCCCCTTCACTTTCAGGGTGAAGGTATAGAGATGTTCGACGGCCAGATCGGCTTCCGGAACCTGCTAGGGTTCCAGGGCAGGCCGTCCATAACGCGGCGACACCACGGTGGGCAGATGCCACCTCAGTATATCGCCTGTCCAGTGATGCAGCTGGGCATAGCGGAACTCGATGACGGCGGTTTCGCCAGCCAGCAGATTGCCGACATTGACGGTAAACATGCCGGGTTCCAGCTGCTGCAGCATGATCGCGGCATCGCCGTCGGTTACCGCCTGCTCGTATTGATCCTCGGCCTGCTGACGTTCCTGGACGGTTCCCTGCAGCTGCCTGTCGCCCAATTTTACGGAAAACTCCAGCAGCACCGCATCCAGCGGCAGGGGAAAAGTATAGACCGCCTCGATCGCTTGTACTTCATCGTTCTGGTAGGTCTGTGAAATGACGACTTCGGAAAGCAGGTCCTGCACCTGCGCATCGACATGCATCCCCTGCAGAGGGACACTGGCCAGATTGTCTGGACAGTAAAGACCATATTGTTCTTCTTGTATTCTCATGTTCGTTATTCCTCTTTGTTTTTTATTTCAGCATACAGGGCCGTTATCCTCTGGAAAAAAAGCCGCACCTGCTCCGGGTCCAGTCCGGCCTGGCCGGATTCAACATGAATTTCAACCCCGTTGTCCACGGTCAGATGACTCCAGACTTCCACCTGTCCCGCCTGACGGCGGGGCAGAAAATCTTCCGGTTCCTGCTGCTGCCGCAGCAGTTCATGGATGCGCTGCAAGGACAATCCGGCCTTTCGCCATTTGTTGATGGCCAGCAATTGCTCGACATGGCGTTCTGTGTAGTGAGCCCCTCGCCGCTGGCCTATGGGGCGGTCCATCAGATCATTCTGGATATAGAAACGGACGGTGCGTTTGGATGTATCGGTCAGCACACATAATTCGTCCAGACTGAATTTCTTTTCCTGGGAGGTAAATGCAAAACTCGAAAAACCAGTGAATTTTTTGGCTAACTGGCGCCAAAACAAGGGGATAAGGAGGGGCGTGTCTGGTGCCTATTTGTTATGATAGGCGCTCCAAAACTCAATA
>JANEMG010000203.1 GCA_024511045.1 Gammaproteobacteria bacterium
AGCGGCTTTGGATGAGAATTTTGCCAGGGTTTGCCCCAAACCCGGCAATCCCCCCGGAAATTCTCTGGTCACTGTGCTGCTGCGCATGGTGGCTTGAATAATTTCTGGGAAACTTCAGTCAGGCAATGTTCTGGAGTATAATCTACTGCTTTATTTTTTGCTTTTTTTGACATGAACGATCCGCAGGCTGTGGGTAATGTGCTTTGCAAGAACGGGAACAGCTGAATTGCCATGAGAATTGCGCATTATTGCTGCCTGATGTTTTTCAGCGGCTGGCTGTTCTGCCTGCAGGCGTGGGCCGCCGAGGATAGCGCGGCGCTTCCTGCGGCTGAAAGTGAACCGGGATTTATCGTACAGGACATCAGGGTCCGGGGTTTGCAGCGTATTTCCGCCGGGACCGTGTACAATTATCTGCCGGTCAATATCGGCGAGAGATTTTCCCGCAGCGACATCGGGCCGGCGATTCGGGCGCTGTTCAAGACGGGGTTTTTCAAGGATGTGATGTTGGAAAGGGAAGGCAATGTGTTGATCGTCAACGTTGTGGAAAGGCCTTCCATCGCGAAAATACTCCTGGAAGGCAACAAGGACATGAGCAGCGACGACCTGCTCGATGCCCTGAAAAAGATCGGCCTAGCTGAAGGCAAGGTCTTCAACCGGCAGGTGCTCGACAAGGTGGAGCAGGAACTGCGCCGGCAATATTTCAGCCGCGGCAAATATGGCGTGAAAATCGATACCGATGTCACGCCGCTGACCCGCAACCGGGTTGGCATCCGCATTGTCATTTCCGAAGGCCGGGTGGCCAAGATCAAACAGATCAATATCGTTGGCAATCATGCCTTCGAGGAAGACGATCTGCTCGACGAATTCGAGCTCAGCACCAGCAACTGGCTGTCCTTCTATACCAAGGATGACCAGTATTCCAAGCAGAAGCTGTCGGCTGACCTGGAAAGGCTGCGTTCCTATTATCTCGATCGCGGCTATATCAATTTTGCCATCGATTCCACCCAGGTGGCCATCACCCCGGACAAGAAGGAAATCTATCTCACCGTCAATGTCAGGGAAGGCGAGGTGTTCGTTCTGGAGAAGGTCAAACTGGCCGGAAACCTGGTGGTCGATCCAGAGGAGCTGATCGAACTGGTGCAGATCGGTCCGGGGGAGATTTTTTCCCGGAAGCGCGCCACGCAGACCTCCAAGCTCATCTCCGACCGGCTGGGTGAGGAAGGCTATGTCTTTGCCAATGTCAACATGGTGCCGGATATCGACAACGATGCCAAGACCGTGGACATGACCTTCTTTGTCGACCCTGGCAAACGGGTCTATATTCGCCGCATGAACGTCACCGGCAACACCAAGACACGGGATGTGGTGGTGCGCCGGGAATTCCGGCAAATGGAATCGAGCTGGGCGTCGACGAAAAAAATAGAACGCTCCAAGGCGCGCCTGGAACGGTTGGGCTATTTTGAAGAGGTCAATGTGGAAACCCCGCCGGTGGTGGGCACCCCGGACCAGATCGATGTCAATTATTCGGTGACCGAAAAGGCATCGGGGAATTTGATGGCAGGGGTCGGTTTTTCCCAGACGCAGGGCATTATTTTCAACGCCAGTGTCTCCCAGGACAACATTTTCGGTTCCGGCAAACGGGTCAGCTTCAATTTCAACAACAGCGACGTGTCGACCATCTACAGCTTTGGCTTCGTCAATCCCTATTTTACGCTGGATGGCGTCAGTCTGGGCTACAACCTGCTGTATCGGGAAACCGATGCGTCGCAGGCTAATCTGTCGCGATACACCACCGATGTCGCCAGCGCCGGCATCAACTTCGGTTTTCCTCTGGATGAACTGCAGCGCCTGCGCATGAATTTCGATATCAAGCACACCAAAATCAAGGCGGGTGACGGAGCGCCTCAGGAACTGATAGAGGGCATCGAGGAGATCGGCTCGAAGTTTCTCACTTTCCCTTTCGCCCTGGGCTGGACCCGCGATACCCTGAACCGCGCAGTGTTTCCCAGCAAGGGGGGGCAGCAGCGGCTTTCAGCGTTGATTGCCATCCCGGGCGGCGACCTCACCTATTACAAGGTGACCGCGAAAGACCAGCATTTTTTTCCGCTGGCCAAGAACCTGATTCTGAGGCTGAAAGGAGAAGTCGCCTATGGTGATGGCTATGGCGATACCAACAACCTGCCTTTCTTCGAAAATTTTTATGCCGGTGGTGTGAACTCGGTACGCGGCTTTCAGGACAATACCCTGGGGCCTCGGGATTCCAACGGCGATCCTTTTGGCGGAAAGTTCAAGTTCACGACCAGTGCGGAAATTTTCTTTCCGGTGCCTTTTCTGGAAGATTTGAAATCCGTGCGCATTGGGGCTTTCGTCGATGCCGGTATGGTCAGCAACGGTTTTGATTTTGACTTTTTCAGATATTCTGTCGGCATATCGGGGCAATGGCTTTCCCCCTTCGGCGCGTTGACCGTCAGTGCTGCACAGCCCATCAATGACGAACCCGGCGACGACGTGCAGCGTTTTCAATTTTCTTTTGGTTCCGGTTTTTGAGTGCTCGTGCCAGCCCGGTCTGCAAACAGCGGCGTTTAACAGGAATGCTGCACAATCAGCCGGGATGCCTTATAAAAGTGTATATTTTCTATCCTGTTTATTCCTTTTATCACATATAATACAGCGTTGACCGAAAATCGAAGCAAAGTTTGTCTTCAATTTCAGCGTTTATCCTTGATGGGTGGGTACTGAACCATCACAGGAAGGGTTTGCCATGATCAATGGCATTGAGCCATCGATCAGCGAGAGACAGGTAATTGTATTGGCTGTTCGAAGATAACCAAAGTTAACAGTTTTTTAACGGAGATGAGATTAACCATGATCAATAAATGGGTTTTGTTTTTAGGCATGCTATTGATTTCCAGCGTTTGCGCAGCGGAATTGAAAGTCGGTTTTGTCAATGTTCCCAGAGTCCTGGAAAAGGCGCCACAGGCCAGTGCCGCGAAAAAGCGGCTGGAAAAGGAATTTGCCCCTCGCGACAAGTTGCTGGTATCGCAGCAAAAGGAAATCAAGAAGCTGGAAGAAAAACTGATGCGTGATCAGGCGGTGATGGGAGAGTCGGAAAGACGCAATCTCGAGCGGGAAATCATCAGCAAGAAAAGGGAGGCGAAACGGGCCCAGGAAGAATTCAGTGAAGACTTCAATATCCGTCGCAATGAAGAACTGGGTAAATTGCAGCGCCGCATCTATGAGGCCATCAAGGCTTTGGCAAAAGAGGAAAATTACGATCTCTTGCTGACCGATGGCGTGATCTATGCCAGCGACAAGGTCAATGTCACCGGGCAAATTCAGGAAAAACTGCAACAGATGGCAGATTGAAGCATTGCACGGTACTTGGAAATGGCCTGGCTTTTATCGTGAATATATTGCTGAATGTCGATGCCGGGTCAGGTCCCTGCATAAGCTCGATCCGTTGCAATTGCACTCAATAAAATTAGGTATGTAAAATTGGACATTCTGGAAATACAAAAATTTTTACCGCATCGCTATCCTTTTCTGTTGATAGACAAGGTGGTCGAATGTGAACCCGGGGTCAGGTTGTTGGGGGTAAAAAATATCACCTATAATGAACCCTGTTTTCAAGGGCATTTTCCCCATATCCCGGTTTTTCCAGGCGTCCTTATTCTGGAGGCCATGGCGCAGTCCACCGGCCTGCTGGCATCGGAAACCGCCGGAGAGGAGCTGCGCGGCATGACCTATTATCTGACCGGCATCGACAAGGCGAAATTCAAACGCCCTGCCGGTCCAGGTGATCAGCTGATGCTGGAAGCGAAGTTCATTACCAGCAAGCGCAATATCTGGTCCTTTGACTGCCGCGCCGAAGTGGATGGCGAACTGGTGGCCAGTGCCAATATCCGATGTGCCGCAGTGGTGGTCTGATTGATCGATTCCAAAGCCGTTGTCGACAGCAACACTGAAATTGCCGATACCGTATCGATAGGACCGTTCAGCGTCATTGGCGGCGATGTCGAGATAGAGTCCGGCACCGTCATTGGTCCCCATGTCGTGATCAAGGGGCCGACCTCGATAGGCCGGGACAACCAGATTTTTCAATTCGCCTCCATTGGTGAAGATCCGCAGGACAGAAAATATGCCCACGAAGTGACCCGCCTGCAGATCGGCGACAGGAATTCCATACGGGAATTCTGCACTATACACCGCGGTACCAAGCAGGACCGGGGGGTGACGGCGATCGGCAATGACAATCTGTTCATGGCCTATACCCATGTCGCCCATGACTGCGTGATTGGCAATCATGTCATTATGGCCAATGGCGCTTCGCTGGCGGGCCATGTGCATATCGACGATCATGCGATTCTGGGCGGTTTTACCCTGGTCCATCAATTCACCCAGATCGGCCAGTTGAGTTTTTCCGCCATGGGCAGCGCCATTACCCAGGATATTCCACCGTTCGTGATGGTGGGAGGGCGGCCCACCCGGCCGCATGGCATCAATTCCGTCGGCATGGAACGCAATGGCTGCTCACCGGAGGTGATCCGGCTGATCCGCAAGGCCTATAAAATCCTCTATAAATCCAATCTCAAACTGGAAGATGCCATCGAGGAAATGGAAGATATTGCCGGCGAATGCGAAGAGCTTTCCAATATGGTCAGTTTTCTGCGTAATGTCACCCGGGGTATTCTCAGATAATGCCGTAATAATGGCAAGGGGATCGCTGTTCTTTTCAGTCATGACTGCGTAATGCAAAAACATGGCGGAGGACATCCGGCGAAGCTTTCAGCTCGGAACAGAGAGCCGTCTCTAATTAGCCCCGTTATTGTCGTTTCCAGGTAGAAAACCGGATGACACTCGCTATTGACGGCTCTTGGAATTTGGCGCATTCAGGATGCCGGCAGCATCGCCAAAGCAACGCATCCAGTGAAATAAATAGCAATTTGTGATAAAAATACGCCTCCTCAGCGATATCTGTGGGTAGATAATGCCGAAGGCTTAAGCTATCAAATTGAATTATATAAATAAAATGCGCGTTAGCGCCTCATTTTTTCTCGATATTAAAAACTTGTTACTTA
>JANEMG010000204.1 GCA_024511045.1 Gammaproteobacteria bacterium
ATGCCCTGCTGAAGGAAATCGATATTCTGGAGAAATCCGGGATCGACGTCAGAAACCGATTGCTGATCAGTGAAGCTTGTGCGCTGCTGCTGCCTTTTCATGTCGCCGTGGACCAGGCCAGAGAAAAAGCCAGGGGCAACAAGGCGATAGGTACCACCGGCAGAGGTATCGGCCCTGCCTATGAAGACAAGGTGGCAAGACGCGGACTGCGCGCCGGTGACTTGCGCAATCCGGTGCTGTTTGCCGATAAACTGCAGGAATTGCTCGACTATCACAATTTCATGCTGGGCAATTATTATTATCAGCAGGACCAGGTGGATTTTCAGCAGACCCTGGATGAGGCGCTGTTGCTGGCCGAGCAAATCGCACCCATGCTCACCGATGTTTCCGAGCGCCTGTATCGCCTGCAGAAAGACGGTGCAAATCTGTTGTTTGAAGGTGCGCAGGGCGCTCTGCTGGATATCGACCATGGTACCTACCCGTTCGTCACGTCATCCAATACCACCGCTGGCAGCGCATCCTGTGGCACCGGCCTGGGGCCCCTGGATCTGGATTATATCCTGGGCATCACCAAGGCCTATTCGACGCGCGTGGGCAATGGTCCGTTTCCGACCGAATTGTTCGATCAAACCGGTGACTATCTGGGTGAAAAAGGCCATGAATTTGGCGCCACCACGGGCCGCAAGCGCCGCTGTGGCTGGTTCGATGCGGTGGCGATGCGCAAGTCGGCGCAAATGAACAGTCTCAGCGGCATCTGTTTGACCAAGCTGGATGTCCTCGATGGGCTGGACAGGGTTGGCATCTGTACGGGCTACCGGATTGACGGCGAAGACACCGCGACGGCCCCCCTGGGTGCGGAACAATATGCCGCTTGCGAAGCGGTCATCGAATATCTGCCTGGCTGGAATTTCGATACGGCCGGCATCACCGAATACCAGCGCTTACCGGACAATGCCAAAGCCTATATCAAACGCATCGAAGAACTCGTTGGCGTGCACGTATCGATGATCTCGACGGGGCCTGATCGCGAAGAAACCATTATTGTCGAACATCCATTCGGTTGATTATCTGGAATCTGTGCTGATGGGCGCGATGTCATATGCGCCTGTCGTAATCCTTATGGATGTGCGGACGACAGCGGCTGGTCGGGGAAAAAGAAAGCCGGGTTGATATGGCGTTCGGGAAGCCGCCGATAAAATACCGGGCAGTTGCGCAAGCGAAATCCGGAGGCAGCAAAAACTGCCTCCGAAAATCCGCAAAGGCAAATTTTTGTTAAAAAATCAGGCGGGGGTTACGTTTTCAGCTTGGGGGCCTTTTTGTCCTTCAGTGACATCCATCGTCACCTTCTGACCTTCATGCAGGGATTTGCGGCCACTGCCATTGATGGCGCTATGATGAACGAAAACATCCTTGCCTCCTTCCTGCTCAATAAATCCGTAACCTTTTTCATCATTGAACCACTTAACAGTACCGACAACTTGATTAGACATAATACTCTCTTTTACTCTTTTATTTTGAAATGACCGGCACATTAATAACGTACCGCTCCGGATCTTAACATGCGTACAGGAAGGCTGTCGACAATAATTCAAAATAATCGACAAAAAATCCTGCCGCCAGCATTTCGACACCCACGGAAGAGATTTCGGGTGCCGCAATGATGCCGCGAGCGCAGCATTCTCTATTGGTAACTACTCCCCCATGGTAAAAGAAGCCTCTATGGGTGGTCTGTAGAGGAAGTGTCGTTGGCAAGGATGCCAAAGCCAAGCCTACAAGGATGTATTCACGGCGTCTTCCGGAACAGACTACCCATAGAGGACCAAGTAGTTACCTCTATTGAATAATCCGACAATGCAGGAATCGATCGCGGTCTATATTCAGGGCAGCGGCACCGGTCGGGTAAAAACATAATCATAATCACTGGCCTTGCTGTGGCAGGAATGGCATTCAGCACTGAATGACGCATCCGAGCCGTAGGGCTTCTGCCCCTTTCCCAGCCAGCGGGCGAAGCCCCAGCCGCTGGTCCTGGCGTATTTGACGCTGTCCTTGATCATGAATTCCGCATGTTTCAGCTCCCTCGGCACCGTCGCCTCGTCCCACAACGGATGCCTGCTGTCCGGCCAGACCAGTTTTGCCAGTATGGTGCCATCGGGCCAGGGATTGGTGTTGCCGCTGCGCGCCGCCGCGATGGCGACAGGGTTGCCCAGTATGGCGCGCAGAGAGTTGTTGTCTTCCCGGTGCGACACGCCGATCAGGCGCCAGTTTTTATAATGTTTTGGCAATTCGATGCCATTGGCTGCGGGCGGGACGGCAGCGTTTTCGGCAACGCTCAGACTGGTTTGGAAAGTCAGGCAGAGCGATAGTAGAAACAGGGTGTTTTTGGTCATGGTCGACAAGTCCTCACGGTGATCTTCTTCGAATGCTGGCGGCAATGAAGTGCGGTCTCAGAAATTGCGTTTTTTGTGATAACGACTGAAGTTCGTGCAAAAAACGAAGCTATCGAATGTCGGCAGTTGCAGTTTTGTCCAGGCGCTGCGATGCCGGCAATTTCAATATACCATCATTGTCCACCGAAAGGGTATCCAGTCAATTTTTCATGGAGGAAATGATCTTTCCTGTGCCAGATGAAGCCACAGCTCGTCATGTCTGCAGGGAAGCGGACAACTGTTTCCCGGAATGGCAGTGAGGATCAGATTTTTGAGACGATTTCAGTGACAGCCCCGGTGAGCTGCTGCAGGTCGGCAGTGTCGATGATATAGGGCGGCATCAGGTAGATCAGTCTGCCGAAGGGGCGCACCCAGACACCGGCATCGACAAAACGGGGCTGAATGCTCTGCATTACCACGGGTTGCCGCAGTTCGACGACGCCGATGGCACCGAGTACACGCACGTCCTTGACCTGGGGCAGCCCCCGGCACGGTTCCAGCCCGGATTGCAGCAGCCTTGCGATTTTTTCGATGCGCTGCTGCCAGGGCGACTGCAGCAGCAGCGTCAGGCTTGCCAGCGCCGCGCTGCAGGCCAGGGGGTTGGCCATGAAGGTGGGGCCATGCATGAACAGTCCCGGCTCACCAGCACTGATGGCGGCGGCAATTTCCCGACTGGCCAGCGTCGCGGCCAGGGTCATGTAACCACCGGTCAGTGCCTTGCCCAGGCAGAGTATATCGGGCTCGATGCCGGCATGCTCGCAGGCGAACAGTTTGCCGGTACGGCCAAAACCGGTGGCGATTTCATCCAGGATCAACAGTACCTGGTACTGGTCGCAAAGGCTGCGCACCTGGCGGAGGTAATCAGGGGCGTAGAAGCGCATGCCGCCCGCCCCTTGCACGACGGGTTCGAGAATGACGGCGGCAATGTGTCGATGCTGCTGCTGAAGCTGCCGCTGCAGCGGCGCGATATCGTCGGCCGTGCAGGGCTGATCGAAGCCGCACTGCGGGGCTTCGGCAAAAAACTGCTCGGTCAGGGCCCCGGCAAACAGACTGTGCATGCCATTGACCGGGTCACTGACCGACATGGCGCCGAAGGTGTCGCCATGGTAGCCGTGGCGAATGGTCAGAAATTTGTTTTTTCCGGGCTGGTTTTTGCCGTGCCAGTACTGCATCGCCATCTTCAGCGCGACTTCCACGGCCACTGAACCGGAATCCACGAAAAACACCGTTTGCAATGCCGGCGGCGTGATTTCCACCAGTCTGGCCGCCAGCTGCACGGCCGGCCTATGGGTCAGGCCGCCGAACATGACATGCGCCAGCGACTGCAGCTGCCGGTTCAGCGCGGCGTTGATGTCTGGATGGTTGTAGCCATGGATGGCGCTCCACCAGGAGGACATGCCATCGATCAGTTCCCGGCCGTCGGCGAGTCTGAGGCGTACCCCCTGTGCCGAAACGACCGGGAAGATCGGCAGGTCCGCGCCCATGGCGCTGTAGGGATGCCAGACCAGCTCGTGATCCAGTTTCAGCAGCTGCTCGGTGCTCTTCATGACTGTAGAAAAACGTGGAGAGGTGGGTACGAGTTATGTTGTGGCGTATTTCCGGTGACCGGCAATTGCCGGAATTACCGGATGCTGCCGATTTTCTGCCGCAGTTGTACCTGGCTGCCGGCGTTCAGTTCAGCGTCCCAGGTTATTTTGTCCCTGGCAAACAAAACGATGATCGTCGACCCCATCAGGAATCTGCCCATTTCCTCGCCGCGCTGCAGCAGCGGGGCGTCATCCTGATATCGCCAGGTCTGGATGCTTTTCGAGGTCGGCGGGGTGACAGTGCCGTGCCAGACCGTGGCGATGCTGGCGACGAAGATCGCACCCACCAGAACCAGCGCCATGGGGCCGGCCTCGGTGTCGAAGATGCAGGCGACCCGTTCATTTCTGGCGAACAGGCCGGGTACCGAATTGACCGTGGCCGGATTGACGCTGAACAGGTGGCCCGGAATATGCACCATCTCTCGAAGTGTGCCGGTCAACGGCATGTGCAGCCTGTGGTAATCCCTTGGCGACAGATAGATGGTCGTGAATTTTCCGTCGACGAAGGGCGCCGCGCGAGCTGCATCGCCGCCCAGCAGATCACTGGCGCTGTAGGATTTGCCCTTTGCCTGGAAGATCTGTCCCTGTTCGATGTCGCCGATCTGGCTGATGGTGCCGTCCGCAGGCGAGGCGATGGCATCGCTTTGCGCGGTCAGGGGGCGGGCTTCCGGCTTCAATTCGCGGGTGAAAAAATCATTGAAGCAGGCATAGGCGTCGATATCCGGCTGCAAGGCCTCGTCCATGTTCACGCCATAGTGATGAATGATGCGGCGGATAAAAAAGTTTTTCCAGAGCCTGTTCTGCGATTCAGTGAACACGCCCATCAACCGGGACAGCGGGTGATGCGGAAGGATGTACTGCGGCAGAGTGGTCAAGGCTTCTTTGACGTTCATGTTATTTCGGTGTATCCGGCATTTTGCCATTTAAAAAATGCCTCCTCAGCGATATCTGTGGGTAGATAATGCCGAAGGCTTAAGCTATCAAATTGAATTATATAAATAAAATGCGCGTTAGCGCCTCATTTTTTCTCGATATTAAAAACTTGTTA
>JANEMG010000205.1 GCA_024511045.1 Gammaproteobacteria bacterium
GCCACCTTTTGCGTTATCATATTTCATGGTCTGTCTCCCTTCTGTTCTGATGTTTGATTAGAACTAACATCATGGCCCATTTGAGGCCGTTTAGGAAGTGGGGCGGACCATTCCATTAGATCTGGCTGGATTTCGACGGTCGGGGCTATACCATACACGACAGCATCGATGGTACGATGACCCGCGGCTGGCGCCTGAATGTCCTGCCGGAAATGCAGCTGGGCCAGGTCGAACTGGATGACCGCAACCAGTTGGTCACCTATCTGCCCGGGACAAAGAAGCAGGGCGTCGAGGTGCGGAGAGGAGGTTTGCAACTGACCGCAGACAGCCGCGTAGAGGGCGTTATCGGCAGGCTCAGTGCGGTGGGTTGGGAGGAAACCTTCAGCCAGGTGAGAGCGGATCTGAACCTGCCGCCAGGCTGGCATCTGCTGGCCGCAAGCGGCGTGGACAACGTGCCGGAAAGCTGGATATCCCGCTGGACGCTGCTGGACCTGTTTCTGGTGTTGATCGCCTCCCTGGCCATCGCCCGTTTGTGGAATACCTGGTGGGGCCTGTTCGCCCTGCTGACCCTGGGGCTGATCTGGCATGAGCCCCAGGCGCCGCGCTACATCTGGTTGACTATTCTGGCGGCCATGGCCCTGTTGACGGTACTTGGAGAAGGCCGCCTGCTGAACGCCGTGAAACTGCTGCGCAATATCTTCTGGCTGGCGCTGCTGCTGGTCATTCATTTCCTGATCGATCAGGTGCGCATCGGCCTGTATCCACAGCTGGAAAAGCCCTGGCAACCCATTGTCAGTCCTCCGGGGGAAATATTGGACAGGCAGACGGCGTCTCTTTTATCCAGAAAACAGACTGGGCAGCAACTGCGAAAAAGTCTGGAAAAGGCCCGCGGCAGCATGGCCAGACCCATGAGCCCGGCACCAGAACAGGAATATCTGGGGGATTATGCCATGGGCAAACTGGCCGACACCGACTCGGCTGATTTCAGGCGCATCGATCCCAAGGCCAATATCCAGACAGGACCGGGCTTGCCGCAGTGGCAATGGTGCAAGGTTCACCTGTCCTGGAACGGCCCGCTGGACGCCGGCCAGCAGCTGCGCTTCTGGTATCTGTCCCCTCTGGCCAGCATGCTGCTGAATTTTCTGCGAGTGGTACTGGTCACCATGCTGTGCCTGCTGCTGTTCGGCCTGATGAAGAAAAATCTGTTCACGTTTTTCAGAAACGGCATGTTCGGCAAGGCCCCCTCTGCTGCTCTGTGCCGTACTTCTGCCGGCCGGCGACGTGCATGCACAGTTTCCGGATCAGGCCATGCTCGATGCATTGCAGAAAAGAATCCTGCGCGAGCCTGATTGTCTGCCTGGCTGCGCGCAGATCAGTGAAATGCAGCTGGCCATCAATGCCAGGTCATTGACCATCGAGCTGCAGGTGCATGCCCAGCAGGCGGTTGCGGTGCCACTGCCTGCACAATACCGGCAATGGTTTCCCGGCCGTGTTCTGGTGGATGACGAAATTGCCGAAGGACTGTTTCGAGGCAGGGATGGCAAACTGTGGCTGTATGCCGGCAAGGGCATCCACCACATCGTTCTCAGCGGCCGGGTGCCGCCGTTGAAAAACTTCTTTCTGCCCCTGCCGCTGAAGCCGCACCGGGTGGCAATCAGCAGTCAGGGCTGGCTGGTGGAAGGCGTGCACGAGCACCAAGTGGCGGACCGGCAGCTGCAGTTCACCAGAAAGAATGCCGGGAACAAAAGTCAGGCCGCAGCAGAGATCGAACAGGATGCTCTGCCGCCTTTCGTACAATTGGAAAGAACCCTGCAGCTGGGCGTGGACTGGCGGCTGGTGACCCGCGTCAGGCGCATCACGCCGGCGGATTCCGCCATTGCCCTGGAAATACCGCTGCTGCCGGGAGAATCCGTGTTGACGCCGGGAGTGAGAGTGGAACGGGACAAGGTGCTGGTGAACATGCTGCCCAGGCAGACGCAGATGCTCTGGCATTCCAGTTTGCAGAAACAGGAAAAGATCGACCTGCAGGCTGCCGATACCGATCTCTGGGCCGAGACCTGGCGGGTCGACGCCAGCCCCATCTGGCATCTGCGGACCAGCGGCATCGCCGTGGTGCATCACCAGGACCGACAGGGTCGCTGGCTGCCGGAATGGCGCCCCTGGCCCGGCGAAAAGGTCAGTCTGACGATAACCCGCCCCGAGGGTGTACCGGGCCAGACCCTGACGCTGGACAAGAGCCGGCTGCATATCCAGCCGGGCAGACGGGCCATGCAGGTTACGCTGGTTCTTTATCTACGCAGTTCCCAGGGCGGACAGCACGCCATCACCCTGCCGGAAAAGGCGGAACTGCAGGCCGTGAAGATAGACGGCATCTCCCAGCCCGTCAGAATGAAAGGCAGGCAGCTGACACTTCCGGTAAAACCCGGCAGGCAGGAAGTCAGCATCGTCTGGCGGCAGACGCAGGGCATCGAAAATTTCTTTAAGACGCCGCAGGTGGATCTGCACATGCCCGGCGTCAACAGCCAGATCAATCTGACCCTGGGCGAAGACCGCTGGATATTGTTCACCGCCGGCCCGCGCTTTGGGCCGGCGGTGTTGTTCTGGGGGGTGCTGGCGATCCTGGTGGTGATGGCCATCGCCCTGGGGCGAATCCATTTTACGCCATTGCGCACCTGGCAGTGGCTGCTGCTGTTGATCGGGCTCAGCCAGATCCCGATGGCAGGCGCGCTGCTGGTGGTGGCCTGGCTCGTTGCCCTGGGAGCGCGGGGAACGAAGAATCCCGGGGAGATACGCTATTTCAATGCGGCGCAGATTGCTCTGGGGGTGTCGACCCTGGCGGCATTGCTGCTGTTTCTGGCGATCAAGCAGGGCCTGCTGGGCGCTCCGGACATGCAGATAACCGGCAACCAGTCCTCGGCCTTCAATCTGAACTGGTACCAGGACCGCATTGCTGCTGAACTGCCGCGGGCTACGGTGGTTTCCGTACCGCTGCTGTATTATCGCCTGGCCATGCTCGCCTGGTCCCTGTGGCTGGCCGCTGCGCTGTTGAACTGGCTGCAATGGGGCTGGGGCTGTTTTGCCCGCGGTGACCTGTGGCGCAGGTCCGCCCCGAAAGAAAAGCGGCAGCGTTCCCTGCTGGTGAAGAAGAAAGAAACGGAATGACGAGCACCCTGCGGGATGCCGGGCCGAACCGTCAATCTTGCCGGCGCAGGCTTTGATAGGGCATCAGGTGGATGCCCTGCCTGAGCAGGGAAATGCCGATCTTCTCCTGCAGCGCCAGACGGTTGCGTCGGGCGACATGCAGCGGGACATTGACGGCGAGATGGGTGGCCTCTTCCCGGTCGATTTGCACCAGCATGTTGGCCAGGCCGCCGCTTTCCAGATATTCGACGATCTCTCCCTGCAGGGGGTTTTCCCGCTCACCCCGGGATGGCCGCTCGCGGCGATGCAGCAGGATATCCGATGACGGGATGACCCAGCAGCAGCGCTGCCCGACCGGATACTGCGGCTGGTAGGCGGCTTCCAGTTTCCTGCCGCGCCACAGCAGTCGGGTGGTCTGGCTAAGGGCATCCTGTTCCAGCACCTGGGCGTCAAACAGGTTCTGCTGGTTCATCAGCCGTGCAACGGTGGCGCTTTCAGGATGTGCGCCGATGTATTCCGGGCTGCCGGTCTGCAGTATTTTCCCCCTGTACAAAATCGCCATGCGCTCGGCCAGCAGACTGGCCTCTTCAAGGTCGTGAGTGACCAGGATGATGGGTATGGCCAGGGACTGCTTCAGGCCGATCAGTTCGCGCTGCAATTTGCGCCGCGTGACCTGGTCCACTGCCGAAAAGGGTTCGTCCAGCAGCAGTATCCTGGGTTGCCGGGCCAGGGCCCTGGCCACCGCGACACGCTGCTGCTGACCGCCGGACAGGGTTCTCGGGTAGCGATTCTCCAGGCCTTGCAGATGCACCATGGTCAGTAATTGCAGCGCCTTCGTGCGCCGCATTGCCTTGGGTATGGGAAGCAGGGCCTGCTGGATGTTGTCCAGCACGGTCATATGGGGGAATAACGCATACTGCTGAAACACCAGTCCGACCTGACGCCGATGGGTAGGAAGAAAAACCCTCTGTGCACTGTCCTGCCAGACTTCCTCTTGCCAGACGACACGGCCTCTATGCACTTGGCAGAGTCCTGCGATGGCACGCAGGATCGTGGTCTTGCCGCTGCCGGACGGACCCACCAGGGCCAGCAGTTCCCCGTTGCGGCAATGCAACTCGACCTGTAAAGGTATGGGTTGGCGCTGCTGCAGGGTGACCTGTACGGCCGGATCAGAACTATTTCTGTTCACTACGCGCCGACAACCAATAGGTCAGGGAGATGGTCAACAGGGAAAACAGCAGCATGACGAAGGCCATGATCGATGCCGCCTGCTGGTCGAAGGCCTGCACCCGGTCATAGATGGCGATGGCAATGGTCTGCGTTTCATTGGGAATGTTGCCGCCGATCATCAAAACGATGCCGAATTCGCCCAGTGTGTGGGCAAAGGTCAGGGTCATTGCAGCGGCGATGCCTGGCCAGGCCAGCGGCAGTTCGATCTTCCACAGTACCCTGGCGGGATGCAGCCCGCAGCAGGCCGCCGCTTCGCGTATCTCCCGGGGGATCGCGGCAAAGGCGCGCTGCATGGGTTCTATGGCGAAGGGCAGGTTGAAGATGATGGAAGCCAGCACCAGCCCCTGGAAATTGAACACCAGCGTCGCGCCGAATGTCTCCAGCAGCCACCGGCCCAGGCCCTGCGTGGGGCTGAAGACGACCAGCAGGTAATAGCCGAGCACCGTCGGCGGCAGCACCAGCGGTAATGCCAGCAGCGCCTGCAGCAGGGATTTGCCGAAAAAGTGCTGGTAGGCCAGCCAGCGCCCGACGATTATACCCACGGGCAGCAGGATCAGCAGCGTTGCCAGGCCCAGCTTTATGGAAAGGGTCAATGCGCTCCAGTCCATGACTGTGCCTAAGGCAGGCTGTAGCCGTAGTGTTCCAGTATGTCTTCCGCCTTTTTCTGCTGCATGTATCT
>JANEMG010000012.1 GCA_024511045.1 Gammaproteobacteria bacterium
GGTCAGCGTCGGATGCCTGATCGGTCGCCTGGCGAAAATCCTGATGCAGGGCAAAATCGAAACGCCCGGAAACCCGGATACGCAGTTCACTCTTGTCATTGTCAAATCTGATGTCCAAAGCCATTGTTGCATTCCTGTTTTCGATCAAAAAAGTTCAATTTTACCTTCTTCCATGGATTCCTGGCGAACCGCCTTTGTCCCGGCTTCACGCCATTGCCGCTTCATTTCCTGCAGACGCCGCTTCCCGGCCTGCAGCTCCCTGATCCAGCTGGAAGCATCACCGGTCTGTAAAAAACCCAGGCCGACGCGCATCTCATCGGTCAACGCCTGAAAATGTGTGGTATTGGACTGGATGTAATCCACCAGTTGCCGGGTCATGTCCTCGAACTGCAGCGCCCGCACCGCATCGCCCACATTGGCCTCGATCTGACTGGTCAGGGAAGAAACCTGATTGAGGTTGGCGGCAATGGTATCGTTGATCTTGGCGACCTCGGCCATCATGTCCTCGACGTTTGCCTTGGAGGAAATGGCAACGTTCATGTCCTTGGAAGCCATCGTTTCGATCATCTGCCGGGCCTGGTCGATCTTGCTCTTGGAGCTGTTCACGACGACCCGGATCTCCTCGCTGAACCTGTCGGAATTCTTCGACAGGTTCCTGACTTCATCGGCCACCACGGCAAATCCGCGCCCGGCCTCTCCTGCCCGGGCAGCCTCTATCGCCGCGTTGAGCGCCAAGAGATTGGTCTGGTCGGCAATATCCTGCACATCGGACAACAGTTTCTCGATTCTGCGCATGTGTTCGTCGACATCGTTGATGACATCGACCATGGCCATGCTCTGCTTGCTGACGGTCAGGATATGGTCGATAAACAACCCCAGTACCTTCTCGGTTTCCTCGGCAAAATGCTGAAACGTCATGGGCCCGTCTTCCTGGTCACCGGCACTGCTGCCATTCAGGCTGGCCAGCAGCCCGTAAACCATCGAAGCCTGCTCGGCAGCAAGGCCGTTGAGACCATGAAAGCTGCCGGACATGGTCTGCACGGCATCGCCGACGACCGTCTTCACCTGTTTCAGCTCGTCATTGAACAGGGCAATTTCCTGATCGGAGCAGGAGCCCAGTTCCAACAAATACTCCTCTATCGCCGCGGCCAGTTCCCTGGAACTGGAACAGGAAGCGGAATCCGGCGTCTCCGTACCGGCTCTGTCGCTCTTCGCCGCAAAATAGATACTCGCACCGGCCAGCAGTGGCAGCAACAACCAGTACAGAACCTGCACCGAAACCAGCAGCGGCAGCAGCACCGGCCATATTTTCTTCAACAATGCGGACATGCGGTTCTCCCGGTTCGACATCCGGTTTCCCTGGCTGTCGAGATATCTCTGTAAGCTATTGGATCCTGAAAAGTAACTACTCGGGCTCCTATGGGTAATCTGTTCCAAAAGACGCCGTGAATACATCCCTGTTGGCATCCCTGCCAAAGACACTTCCTCCACAGACCACTCATAGGGGGCTTGTTTTACTATGGGTGAGTAGTTACCCTGAAAAAACATTGAACCACTTTGCAGTACAGCAACATCGCTGCAGTGCTACCCTGCCAGGGTCGTGATCTTGCCGGCGATTTGATCCAGCGCCAAGACATGGTTGACGCAGCCCAATTTGAATGCCTCGCCGGGCATTCCCCATACGACGCTGCTGGCTTCATCCTGTATTACCGTCGCGGCGCCGGCGGCATGCATCTCCTGCATGCCCTTCGCGCCATCCGCGCCTATGCCGGTCAGCAAAACACCGATCACCCGGCTGCCGACATTTTCCGCGACGGAGCGGAACATGACATCGACGGCAGGCTTGTGCCGGTTGACCAGCGGCCCGTCCTGCAATCTGCAGACCAGCTTCTGGCCCTGCCGGGCAACCAGCAAGTGCCTGTCTCCGGGAGCGATGTAGATATTGCCCGGCATAATCTCCTGGCCGTCCCGGGTAAGGCAGGCATTCATGGGCGTCGCCTGGTGCACATGTCTGGCGAACGACTCGCTGAAAGCGGCCGGCAGATGCTGTGAGACGACCATCGCCGGCGATGTCGCGGCAAGCCCTCCGACCACGTCCTTGATCGCCTCGGTACCGCCCGTGGAAGCGCCCAGGGCGATCAGTTTCGACTGACCCGGTGAAAAGGGCTGAGTTACGGCGTTGCCCGGCATTGCCGTCCTGTTTCCGGACACCGCCGTGGCAGGTTGTTTGCGCGCCTCGACCAGCGGCCGGACACGCGCCCTTGCCGCCATGCGCACCTTGGCGATGATTTCATCGGCATAGGACTGCAGACTGCCACCATCCCCCATCTGCGGCTTCGGCAGAAAATCCACGGCTCCCAACTCCAGCGCCGTCAGGGTCTGTACCGCTCCCTGCGTGGTCACCGAGGAAATCATCACCACCGGCATGGGCCGCAGGCGCATCAGATTGCGCAGAAAGGTCAAACCGTCCATGCGCGGCATTTCCACATCCAGCGTCAGCACATCCGGATTGAGCTTTTTGATCTTGTCCCTGGCAAACAGGGGGTCGGCGGCGGTACCGACGACTTCGATATCCGGCGCCTCGGCAAAAATCCTGCTGAGTACTTTTCTGACCAATGCCGAATCATCGACAATCAAAACCTTAATCATATTCCCTGCCTGTCAAAACAATTCGACCTGCCCCTGCACCGGCGCAGCGTCGATTTCCGAACGGTAGCGTAATTCTCTTCTGACCAGCCTGTCATTGTGCAGTTTTTTCAGTTTTTTCATCCTGACCTTGCCGTTCCAGGGAAAATACTGCACCTTGCGCGAGTAATCGCCGCCGACATCACTGGCCAGCAGCTGCAGACCCTCGGTGGCGATATAGTCGAGCACGAAATGCACATTGTTTCTGCCGATCCCGGTCATGCTGGAAATGATTCTGCCGCCGCCAAAGACCTTCACTTCCAGGCTGCTGCGCCGCCCCCCCTGTTGAAGTATAGTATTGATCAGATGTTCCATTGCGTAATTTCCATAGCGCGCGGAATTTCCGATGATTGCCTCTGGCGTTTCGCGCAGACGCTGCTCGCTGGTTGCCGGCAGCATGAAGTGATTCATGCCGCCGACACCGGTGACTTTGTCACGTATGCAGGCGGCGACGCACGAGCCCAGCACCGTGGCGATGATTTCCCGTTCCCTGGTAACGTAGTATTCCCCCGGCTTGATGGTCGTGACCACCCGGCCATGATCCCGGTTCCAGCCACGCTTGACCTTTCCGAAC
Organism: Gammaproteobacteria bacterium; assembly: GCA_024511045.1. Classification (GTDB taxonomy): domain Bacteria; phylum Pseudomonadota; class Gammaproteobacteria; order Methylococcales; family Methylomonadaceae; genus JANEMG01. The sequence goes on from JANEMG010000012.1 coordinate 3,260, forward strand.
TCGGGTAGGCAGGGTGGTAAGATATCAGTCCTTGTACCGGGCATTGTAAGCGGCACTCATTTCAGCCGGTAGATGGTATGGCCAATCAGTTCGAACCGGGTGGCGAGCTGGTGCAGCGACTCGGAATGGCCAATGAACAGGCAGCCGCCTTCCCGGAGCAGTCCGGCATATCTTCCCACCAGCCGCTGCTTGGTTTCCCGGTCGAAATAGATCAGCACGTTGCGGCAGAAGATGAAATCGAACAGGCCGCTCATGGGCCAGTCCCCCATCAGGTTCAGCTGTTTGAAGCTGATCATCTGCTGCAGCGCCGGTTTGACCCTGACTTGGTTTCTGTGCGCGCCGGTACCGCGCAGGAACCAGCGCTTCACGCGCGCCGGCGGCAAACCGTCGATTCGTTCCGCGGCATAGATGCCGCTGGCCGCCGCCGCCAGCACATTGGTGTCCAGATCCGTCGCGAGAATCCTGGCATCCCATCCCGCGGGCAGGTTTTCCTGCAACGTCATGGCGATGGAATAGGCCTCTTCACCAGTCGAGCAACCCGCCGACCAGACCCGCAAACGCCGGGTGGCGGCGTTGCGCCGCAGCAATTCCGGAAGCACCGTTGCCTGCAGGTACTCGAAGTGGTGGTTCTCCCGAAAGAATGCCGTCAGATTGGTGGTGATGGCATTGATGAATTCGGTGAATTCCTGGTCTCGATGGGCATCCAGATACTGGCAGTACGACTTGAAGTCCCTGAGCTTCAGTTCCCGGATACGCCGTGCGAGACGCGTATAGAACATGTCGAATTTGTCATCGGAAACGATGATCCCGGAATGGGCGCTGGAGAGTTCGCGCAAGACATTGAAATCGTCCCACGTGTATTCGAATTCCCGCGGTTTTTTCCGTACCACATCCATCGCTGCAGCCACCATGGTCCTTTAATCAACCTCCAGAAGATCCGCAACATCCAGCAACCGCGCCGCTTTGACAAACCGAGAGGAAGGTGCGGTTATGCTCACCTCCAGGCCGGATTTCAATGCCTCCTGCCGGAAGATGACCAGTAGTTGCAGTGCCGCCGTATCGATGGATTCCACGTTCGATGCATCGATGCTTATCATGCTCCGGTTATGCAGCAACCCCTGCAACTGTTCATGCAGCTGCGCAACGCCCTGAATATTGAGGGTCGCGGGCAACGGCACCGGTTCATCGGAACCGTGCGGCTCCATTGAAGAATCCTGTTCAGGGTCTTGCAATCCGTGTGCAGGGGACGGAATTTCAGCATCCTTGTCGACAGGCTCCTGGCTGCTGCTCTGCTGTTCCTCGTCCATCCAGGCCAGAGGATCATGGGCAATCAAATCGTCTTTTTTTGCTGTCGTCATCTATAGAACCCTGCCTGTCAGAAAATCATCGGCCAATCCGCGAAAATCCCGGGCCGAGCGGCTGCCCGGACGATATTCCAGAATGGTCTTGCCGAAACCGGGACATTCCGCCAGCAAAACCGTCTCGCGAATCACCGTGGCCATCACCTGCCCCGGAAAATGCTTGCACAGGGTGTTCAATACCTGCCGGGAGATTCGCCTGGTACTGCTGAAACGCGACATGATCAGCTGTTTTTTATAATTTTTCTGCAATACCTGTTCAAATTTCTTCAACGTCTCCAGCAGATGGGAAAGCCCCTGCAGGGCCAGGAAATCCCCGGCCATGGGAATCAGTATCTCATCGCTGGCGAACAGTGCATTGGCTGCCAGCAGACCGGACGATGGCGGGCAGTCGATGAACACGTAGTCCTGATCCTGCAGGCTGTTCTGCAATGCCATTGACAACAATTCCCCCCGCTGCGCGCCACCATCCCTGAGCTGCTCGATGTCCATCAGCCGGACACCTGCAGTGAGCAATTGCAGGTTTTCCCTGACCTCCAGCAGCAGCTGCCGGATATCCCTTCCCTCCAGCATGACTTCCGCGATGCCCTGCCGCCGTTCGACCACGCCAAGGGCAACGGCCAGCTGCCCCTGCGGATCGAAATCGATGAGCGTCACCTTCTTGCCACTCCTGGCCAGCACATGCCCCAGATTGGCGGTGGTCGTGGTCTTGCCCACGCCACCCTTCTGATTGATCACGGCGATGATACTCATCCTCACACCGTTCCTGCAACCGCCTCGAATTCGTTGGGATTGAGCAACTTGTCCACATCCAGCAGCATGGTCATGGTGTCGCCTCTGACATGCATGCCCTGCATATAGCGCATATCGATCTGAGTGCCGAGATTCGGCGCGCTTCTGATCTCCTGCGGATTGACGTCCAGAACATCGGAAACTTCATCGGCGACGATACCCATGGTATGCCGCTCGCCATTGTCATCCTTGAGACAGAGCACGATCACCACGGTCAACGGCGAATATTCGACCAGGGGCATGCCGAAGCGCGCCCGCAAATCGATGATCGGCACGACGCTGCCGCGCAGATTCAATGCCCCCCGGATGTAGTCGGGGGTATTGGGAATCTCCCGGACGGTTTCCCAGCCTCTGATTTCCTGAACCTTGAGGATCGCGACGCCATAACATTCACCGGCCAACTGGAAAGTCAGATACTGCTGTGCCGTGCGGGTCATCGTGGTTTCATCGTTCTGGTTCAATTCAGAATTCCTGCCATTCATCATCGCTTTCCACTGCGGTTTTCGTTTGCAAGTTTGCAGCCGGCGCCGGACTGGCTTCCAGATCGAAGGCCGGACTCCTGCCGGCGGCAATGCTTTCGATATCACCCAGCAATCCCACGATCTTGTCCGAAAGCGCCGCCACGGCCTGATAGTCCTGCTCGGCAGCATGGCTGTCGCCGCGTTGCTGATGCTCCAGACAGGAACGAACGCGACCATGCATTTCCGTGTGCAGCTTCTCCAGCTGCTGCATTTCCGGGTGCCGTCCGTAAACCGCCAGACCGGAAGAATACAGCCATTTACCGAGGTCGCAATCCCGATGGGAAACCGCCTGTTCCATGGTCAGGTCTGCCGATCCGGCCAGGAAGTCGCGCAGTTTTGCCTTCCAGGCCAGATGCTTGCTTTTCGCCAGCTTGAAATCCAGGGCATTGGCCTGCTGAACGGCAGGGCTGTCAGTAACCGCGGGGTGTTGGGACAAATCGGCATTGAAAAAATCCAGCAATCCCTGCATCGTGCTGCATTGATCGATCATGGAAATACTGGCGGCCGAAGCCTGCTCCGCCAGGGCCGCGTTCTGCTGGGTGATTTCGTCCATCTGCGTGATGGCATGATTGACCTGTTCGATGCCTATCGACTGTTCGGCGCTGGCCGCGGCGATCTCGGCGACGATCTCGCCCACTTTCTTCACGCCGCTGACGATGTCATGCAATGCGCTGCCGGTCTGATTGACATACTCGCTGCCAGCACGGACTTTCTGGACACTGCTCTGGATCAACTCCTTGCTTTCCCGGGCAGCGGTGGCACTGCGCTGCGCCAGGTTGCGCACTTCCGTCGCCACCACCGAAAAGCCACACCCCTGCTCTCCGGCCCGGGCCGCTTCCACCGACGCGTTCAAGGCCAGGAGATTGGTCTGGAAAGCGATTTCATCGATCACGCCGATGATTTCGGCTATCTTGTTGCTGCTTTCATTGATTTCCTGCATCGCGGCAACCGCCTGGTTCACCACCTCACCGCCATTTTCCGCCAGCTGCCTGGCGTTTTTCGCCACCTGATCGGCCTGCTGGGCATTCTCGGCATTGTTTTTCACCGTGCTGGTCAGCTCCTCCATGCTGGAGGCGGTCTCCTCGAGGCTGCTGGCCTGCTCTTCGGCGCGCTGTGAAAGGTTGTTGTTGCCGCTGGCGATTTCCTGGGAGGAATGATTGATGAAGTCCGATGCCTGCTTGATCTGGCCGAAGACTTCGCCGAGCTTGTTCAGGCTGCTGTTGATGTCGTCCTTGCAGCTGCCGAACAGCCCCTGATAGTCACCGTTCACGGTGCCGGTCAGATCGCCGTTGGCAACGCGGGACATGACGCTGGCTATTTCCTTCATCACCTGTTCGATGACATCGCACAGGGCATTGATCTCCTGGCTCAGTTTGGCATAGAAACCCTCTTTGCCGCTCAAATCGATGCGGTGCTCCAGACGCCCCGTTTTCACCTCGTCCACCAGATTCGCTATCTCCTGTTCGATCCTGACTTCCCCGGTCCTGTCCCGCCATTCCACGACGGTGCCGATGCGCTCGCCCTGATCATCCTTGACCGGATTGGCGACAATGTCCATATGTCTGCCGCCAATCAACAGTTTTGAACTGAAGGTATTCTCCAATTTTGCCAGCATGCCGCGCTGGTGCGCCGGATTCTTGTGGAACTGATCGATGTTGGACCCCAGCAGGCGGCTGGCGTCGAATTCCGGCAACTGCCTGCGGATGTCCTGTTCGGCGGCGTTGAACATGGCCTGAACGGTCTTGTTCATGTAGATGATATCCAGATTGTTGTTAGCCACCATGACGCAGGAATTCACATTGTCCAGCGCCTGCTTGATGCGCAGCGATTCCCTGGCGACATGCTTGGACTGGGCCAGGTCGGCATTCAGCTTGACCTGCATGGTCTGCAGGCCGCGCAGAAAGTCACCGATCTGATCCCCGCGCGTCAGATGCAGCGGATTTTTGAATTTATCCTCGGCCAGACGGTAGAAAATGCCAATGGAGTTCTCCAGCGTCCTGGAAAACAGCAGCACAAGATGCACGCCCAGTGCGGCGCCAAAGGCGGCAAGCAGAAACACCCCAGCCAACGGCAGATAGGCCTGCTGCTGAAACAGCCCGACCATCAGCCAGACGATCGGTGCAAGCAAAGCCAGCAGGGCCAGCAGGCCTTTTTTCCAGATCGCCATCTCCCTGGCGGCCTTGAGCATTGCCGGTACGCCTTGGGGCTGCAAGGATGCCTTGTTTTCAATGATCTGCTGGTAAAGCGTTTCCGCCTCGGCAATCTGTTCCCGGGAAGGAGAATAGCGCACGGAAAGATATTCCTTGACCCGCCCCTTTTCAAAAACCGGCGTGACGTTGGCTTCCACCCAGTAATAGTCGCCTGTCTTGGTCCGGTTTTTTACCAGTCCCTGCCAGGGTTTGCCCGCTTTCACCGTCGCCCAGAGATCGGCAAAGGCAGCGGCAGGCATATCCGGATGGCGAACCAGATTATGATTGGCCCCGAGCAGCTCTTTCAGGCTGAAGCCGCTGATCTCCACGAAGGCATCGTTGGCAAAAGTGATCCGGCCCTTCAGATCCGTCCTGGTCACCAGAATGGTCCCCTGCTGCATCAGCACTTCCTGATCGGTCACAGGCATATTGATTTTCATAACTTATGCTCCTTATCGGTGAAGGCGTCTTCGGCCGACCGGTCAATGCGCCTGGTCATCGTCCCCACCATCCAGTTTCAACAATTTATCCACATCCAGCAGCATCACCATCCGTTCTCCCACCGACACGATGCCATTGATGTATTCGGTACTGACCCGGGCGCCGAAATCCGGCGTCATCTGCACGGCAGCGGTATCGACATCGACGACATCGGAAACGGCATCCACCACGACCCCCATCACCCGCTGTCTGCCGTTGTCATCACGGGTATGCAGTACCACCACCGTCACCGGGGTATATTCGGAATGCCCCAGATTGAACCGCTCGCGCAGATCGATGATCGGCACGATGGCGCCGCGCAGATTGACCACGCCCTTTTCGTAGGGATTGACATTGGGAATTCTCGATACCGGCTCCCAGCTGCGGATCTCCTGAACGCGCAGGATATCGACGGCATATTCCTCGCTGCCCAGAACGAAGGCCAGAAACTGGGCATCATTGCCCGCCTGACTGCGCATTGTTTCTGTATCGCTTGATGTCATTTCAGGCTGTTTCGGCATAGGACTGTTGTGCTTTGGCTGCTTGTTGATTCGACAGGCGCACCAGTCCCGGAATGTCCAGAATCAGCGCCACCGACCCATCGCCGAGAATGGTCGCCCCGGAAACGCCTTCCACGCGCCGAAAATTGGCCTCCAGGGACTTGATCACCACCTGCTGCTGGCTGAGCAGATCGTCGATAAACAATCCGCAGCGCACGCCCTGGCCTTCGACAACGACCACCAGTCCTTCGCAGAGTTTTTTCGCGCGGACATTTTCCACGCCGAAAATTTCGTGCATTCTGATGATCGGCAGGTATTCCTCGCGCAGGCGGAAAGTTTCCCCCTTGCCGGCGACCCGGTTGACCATGTCTTCGCTGACATTGATGGATTCGATGATGGAAACCAGCGGCACGATATAGGTCTCGTCACCGACGGCGATGGACTGGCCGTCCAGAATGGCCAGTGTCAGCGGAAGATGGATGGCAAACACCGACCCCCGCCCCTGTTCCGACTGGATTTCGATGTTGCCGCCCAGGGTTTGAATATTTTTGCGCACCACGTCCATGCCGACGCCGCGCCCGGAGATATCGCTCAACTGTTCCGCCGTGGAAAATCCCGGCATGAAAATCAGTTCGAAGACCTGCTGATCGGTCATCGGGATATTGTCTTCGACCAGCCCCTTTTCAATCGCTTTCGCCAGCAGTTTTTCCTTGTCCAGGCCGCGTCCGTCGTCGCACACCTCGATGACGATATTGCCGCCGCGATGATAGGCATTCAACGTGATTCTGCCCGTTTCCGGCTTACCCGCCGCCAGACGCTGTTCCGGCATCTCGATGCCATGGTCCAGGCTGTTTCGTACCAGATGCACCAGAGGGTCGCTGATCAACTCGATGACCGTTTTGTCCACTTCGGTCTGTTCGCCGGTCATTTCCAGGATGATTTTCTTGCCCATCTTGGCGCTGAGGTCATGCACCAGCCGTGGAAAACGGGTAAACACGAAATTGATCGGCAGCATGCGGATATTCATGACGCTTTCCTGCAATTCCCGGGTATGCCGTTCCAGTTGCGCCAGCCCGCTTTTCAACTGGTCCATCCTGTTGATGGAAAATTGCTCGCCCACCAGGCTCAGCATGGACTGGGTAATGACCAGTTCCCCGACCATATTGATCAGGTTGTCGATCTTTTCGGTATCGACCCGGATGGAACTGGAACCTGCCGGCTTGGCCGGTGCTTTTTTTGCGGCAGGTTTTTGTTCCCTGCGCCGGCTTGCCGGTTCTTCATTATTGGGCGGCGACGCTACCTCCGCAGCCTGCAGCTTCTGAACGGCTGGCTCCGATCGATCCTGGCCGGTGTCTTCTGATTTCTCTTCGACTCCAGGCTGCGCCGTCAATTGCTGAACCGCCAGGTCGCAATCCTCTTCCACCCAGTCGAACACATCATCGATCTGCTCCCGGCTGATATCGCCAGTTATCTGCAGATCCCAGGACAGATGGCATTCCTCCGGATCCAACTGCTGGAAATCGGGAACCCCCTGAAAATCCACCTTTACGGTCAATTCGCCAAGCTCGGCCAACTCGCGGAACATCCGCACCGGATCGTTGCCGGTCTTCAACAGATGGACATGGGGGCTGAACGCGATGCGCCAGCCCTGCACCACCGTGTCGGCCACAGCAGATGCATCGCCCGGCCTCTGGAAGGCCGGCTCATTCGCCAATACCGACCCTGCAACCCCTCCACTATCGAGCTCCCGATCCAGCGCCTGTTTGTGTTCGGCCACCCGGGCAGAATCGATTTCCTGGGAGGATTGAATCGCCGTGAGCATTTCCCGCAGACAGTCCACCGATCCCAGCAGGATCTCCACCGCCCCCTGCGTCACCTGCCGGCGGCCATCGCGCATTTCGTCCAGCAGGGCCTCCATGACGTGGGTGAATTCGGCGACCTCGGTGAAACCAAACGTACCGCTGCCGCCCTTGATGGAATGCGTCGCCCGGAAAATGGTGTTGATCGCCTCGGCATCGAAATCGCCCATGTCCAGATTGAGCAATCCCGACTCCATCGCATCCAGGCCCTCGAAGCTCTCTTCGAAAAAAACCTGGTGGAACTGCGCCATATCGATAGTCATGAAATTTCCTTTTTTGCCCGCAGCCTTCGCTGCGCTTCGCTATCTAGCCCAGCACCTTGTTGATGGTCTTCAATAATTGATCGGGGTTGAAGGGCTTCACGATCCAGCCTGTCGCACCGGCGGCCTTGCCCTGCATTTTCTTGTCGGTTCCGGATTCTGTGGTCAACATCAGCATGGGAATGAATTGATAACCGCTCAGCTGGCGCAACTCCTTGATCAAACTGATGCCATCCTTTCTCGGCATGTTGACGTCGGTGACCACCAGATCAAATTTGCCGGCTTTCGCCTTGCTCAGGGCATCTTCACCGTCCACCGCCTCGACGACATCATAGCCCGCTCCCTTCAGGGTGAAAGCCACCATCTGGCGCATGGATGCGGAATCATCGACTGCAAGAATACTGGGCATTTTTTCCTCCTGTAATGACGACTTCAATTTTCATTGCCTGCGCACACTGCCGCATTGAAGTATTGCTAAGGAAGTGTAGTACAATTTTTTCAGTCGGGGTAACTACTCACCCCCTACCGGAAGAAGCCCCTGCAGGTGGTCTGTGGAGGAAGTGTCTTTGGCAGGGATGCCAAAGCCAAGCCTGCAGGGAGGTATTCACGGCGTCTTCCGGAACAGACCACCCATAGGGGCACGATTAGTAACCAGTCGGGAATGAAAAGCCAACCCAAGGTGCGAGGAAAACCTGCTGTGAGAGACTTCTGGCAAGCACTTTTATTGCATCTATACTGGGATCATGATGTTGAGAAAATACTTTTGGCTGGTGCTGTTGTTCTGTCATACAGCGCACAGTATGGACACGATACTGGAAGTGATTCAGCTGCAGAATCGTCCTGCATCGGAAATTCAACCCCTGTTGCAGCCGCTGCTCTCCGGTTCCGATCGTGTCATCGCCGATGGCACGCGGCTGATCGTGCGCGCCGCACCGGAACGCCTGCAGGAAATAAGGGACCTGGTTGCCAAACTGGACAGGGGGCTGGAGAATCTGCGCATCCAGGTCCTGCAGGGCAGAAACATTTCCGCGCAGCAATTGAATGCCCGCATCAGGGCCCGGGGCCGCATCGACCTCGACGACCCGGACAGAAGCAGATTGCATATTTCTGGCAATTATTACCAGACCAGGAGTCATGATGCCGCGGAAAACACCCAGACTGTCACAACGCTGAATGGCCGGCCCGCCCATATCAGGATTGGCACAGTCCATACCATCCCCAACCTGCAGATCTATCAGCCAGGCTATGGCTATCCGGGAATTGTCGGCTCGTCGACGCTGATCGAGGCCAGCACCGGCATCGCCGTGCTGCCGCGCCTGACCGGTAAAGGTGACCGGGTCATGATCAGCATTTCACCCTGGTCGGAGCAGATGCGCTACAACAACCAGATCGACATTCAGGACGCGGCCACGACCATCGAGGCAACGCTTGGGGAATGGGTGGAAATCGGCGCGATCACTGAAGACAGTCAGTTTCAGCAGCATGGCCTCTCCAGCAGAACATACCACAGCAAGCGCGACAACCTGCATATCCTGCTGAAAGTGGACAGGACCGAATAACCTGAAAAGTCAGCGACTGCCGCCAGGATTGGTAAAAAAATCGTGTGTGACAGGCAGGAAACGCCGGCAATTCCGCGTCAAAAAGCCGGGAAGGACAAGGTTGATGTTGGCAGCAATGACTTGCCGAGGCCTCAGGGAGAGGTGTGGTCACTAATCATGTTGCGCTGTTGGAATTCGGGCGCAGAAAGCGCTTGCTGTTGGCAGGAAATCTGATTTTTTAATTGGTCGGGGCGAAAGGATTTGAACCTTCGACCCCCACAACCCCATTGTGGTGCGCTACCAGGCTGCGCTACGCCCCGACATTAAAAAATCGAAAACCGGCTGCCTGCTCATTCCGGCCGGATTGAACAGGTCACGCCCCTTGCAGGCGTGGTTCCGGTAAAATTTGCAGTCTATTTGAGCAACTCCAGGATTTCTTCCAGTTCTCCGCACATTTGCTTGATCAACTGCTTGGTGCGCATGGAATCCTCCTTGACGTCATCGCTGGACAGGTGCGCCCTGGCGCCGCCGATGGTATAACCCTGTTCATAGAGCAGGGATCGGATCTGGCGGATCAACAGGACATCGTGGCGTTGGTAATAGCGGCGGTTGCCACGTCTCTTCACCGGCTTCAATTCGCTGAATTCCTGCTCCCAGTAGCGTAGAACATGCGGCTTCACGCCGCAGAGTTCACTGACTTCACCGATGGTGAAGTAGCGCTTCGCCGGTATGGCGGGAAGTTCGTTGTTGTTACTCGGTTCCAGCATAGGCTTCCACTCTTGCTTTTAATTTCTGTCCGGATCTGAATGTTACCACACGCCGCGCGGTAATGGGAATTTCTTCGCCTGTTTTCGGGTTTCTCCCCGGCCGGCTGTTTTTGTCGCGCAACTCGAACTTGCCAAAACCAGAAATCTTGACCTGTTCTCCGGTCTCCAGCGATGCCTTGATTTCCTCGAAAAACAACTCCACCAGTTCCTTTGCTTCGCGTTTGTTCAAACCCAACTCATCGAACAGCCTTTCGGCAAAATCCGCTTTCGTTACCGTCATTCAATCAATCCCTCAATTTTGCATTCATATTATCTGACAAACCCTGTAAAACTTTGTTTATTATAGCATCAATTTCAGATTCCGTTAGCGTATGGGTGTTGTCCTGCAATACCAGACCGAGGGCGACGCTTTTGCTGCCGTCGGCGACCCCCTTGCCCCGGTAGACATCGAAGACGATCACCTGCTGCACCGCCGGCTCCTGGCAAGCGTCGATGCAGGCGATGATTTCCTCAGCCAGCACCGCCTCGTCCACGATCAGCGCCAGATCACGGCGTACGGAAGGGAATTTCGACAGCGGACGAAAATGCGGCACGGCTCTCTGTAGCAGCATTTCCTGGGCCAGCTCGAAGAGAAAAACCGGGCTGTCGAAGCCGAGCTGCTTTTCCAGGTTGGGATGCAGCATGCCCAGCCAGCCAAAGGGTTTTCCATCGGCGGAAACGATTTCGGCACTTTGCCCGGGGTGCAGGGCAGGATGCCTGCCGGGACGAAATTTCACCTTGCCACCCGACAGCGCAAGCAGCGCCTCCACATCGGCTTTCAGGTCGAAGAAATCCACCTGCCGGCCCTGTTCAGCCCACTGTTCGTCATGCAGACTGCCCAGGATCAACCCGGCCAGCATCTTTTCCTGAACGACGCCCTGCTCACGCCTGAGGAAGCGCAGACCGGATTCGAAGAGTCTGATGCGATTCTGCTGACGGTTGCTGTTTCGCAGTGCCGCCTGCAGCAAACCGCACCACAGGGTGCTGCGCATGACCGCCAGTTCCGAGGAAATGGGATTCTGCAGGGCAATGCATTCATCCTCCGGAGCGATCGCCTGCTGCAGGTCCCGGTCGACAAAACTGTAGGTGATCGCTTCCTGATAGTCCCTGTCCACCAACAGGTCCTTGCAACGATCCAGTTCCACCCGCGCTTCGGGCGCCTGCCCCAGTTGCGAGCGCATCAGCAATTCGCTTTGCGGCAGATTGTCATAGCCATGGATACGGCCGATTTCCTCGATCAGGTCGGCCTCGATGCCGATATCGAAACGGAATCCCGGCGCCGTGACAGACCAGCCGCCCTGTACGTTGCTCACCGCCATGCCCAGACGCTGCAGCA
>JANEMG010000465.1 GCA_024511045.1 Gammaproteobacteria bacterium
AGCAGGATGCAGCAATCAGCGTATAGAACAAGCTCTAACGGGCAGTATGAACAAAATAGCAACTTTATTTCACCCGAAAATATACGGTGGAACAATGTTGCTTACTCTAAACTCTAGGACTATGAGTATACGATCGAAAAGGGCGTACTCTACTGTCTGCAGACCCGCAACGGCAAGATGAATGCCACGGCCATGGTCAGGACTTCCGTGGAAATGGAAGAGGAAGGCATATTCGACAAGCAGCGGGCGCTGCTGCGCATCGATCCGGAATTGCTGGAGCAGCTGCTGCATCCCCAGCTGGATCCGAACAGCAAGAACCAGCCGCTGGCGCAGGGTTTGCCGGCATCGCCCGGTGCGGCCTGCGGCAAGTGCGTGTTCGATGCCGATACCGCCGAGCGTCTCGGCCGCACCGGGGTCAATGTCATTCTGCTGCGGGAAGAAACCAAGCCGGAAGACATTCACGGTTTCTTCGCCGCGCAGGGCATCCTGACCAGCCGTGGCGGCAAGACCTCGCATGCCGCCGTGGTCGCGCGCGGCATGGGCAAGGCCTGCGTCGCCGGCGCCGAGGACATCAAGGTGGATGTCAGTGCACGGCACGCCTTCGTCGGCGACGTGATGATCAGCGAGGGCGACACCATCACCATCGATGGCAGCAGCGGCCTGATCTACCTGGGGGAGATCCCGACCATTCAGCCCACTTTTTCCGAGGAGTTGAAGACCTTGCTGTCCTGGGCCAACGAGATTGCCGAGCTGAAGGTGCATGCCAATGTCGATACCCCGGAGCGGGCCCGTACTGCTGCCAGCTACGGCGCCAGGGGTATCGGCCTGTGCCGTACCGAACGGATGTTCAATGTCACGGACCGCCTGCCCATCGTCGTCGACATGATCATTGCCGACAGCCTGGAGGACCGTGACGCGGCGCTGGAAAAACTGCTGCCCATACAACGGGACGACTTCGTACAGCTGTTCGAGGCCATGGCGCCCTATCCGGTCACGGTGCGGCTGCTGGTCCACCGATGCATGAATTTCTGCCCAGCGAGCAGCAGCTGCTGGACGAGCTGCATGCCCTGCGCCAGTACGAAACCATGATCAAGGGCCAGCGGGTCACGTTGAACGCGCTGGGATCATCGGAGCCGCTCCCGGAACCCTTCAATCACCTGGATGAGGAGTTGATCAACATCGCCATCAGCAAGAAGGAACTGATGCTGAAAAAAGTCCGGGACCTGTACGAAGTCAATCCGATGCTCGGCCATCGCGGCGTACGTCTGGGCATGTCCTATCCGGAAATCTACCGCATGCAGATCCGCTCCATTCTGGAGGCGGCAGCCATCTGCATCAAGGACGGCGTAAAAGTCGCGCCGGAAATCATGGTTCCCCAGGTGATTACGGCCATGGAACTGAACAAGGTTCAGGAATATGTCGATGACATCCAGAAGAGCGTCGAAAACGAGTACGGCGTACAGCTGGATTTCAAGTTCGGCACCATGATCGAGACGGTCCGGGCCTGCATGCGTGCCGGCAGACTGGCCAAGACCGCGCAGTTCTTTTCCTTCGGCACCAACGACCTGACCCAGGCGACTTTTTCCTTTTCCCGGGAAGATGCCGAGAACAAGTTCCTGCCGCTGTACAATGAAACCGGCCTGCTGCAGGACAACCCCTTCGAAGTGCTGGATGTGAAGGGTGTCGGTCAGCTGATGAAGATCACTGCGAAGCTGGGTCGGGAAACCCGTCCCGATATCCGCATCGGCATCTGCGGCGAACAGGGCGGCCACCCGCAGTCCATCCGCTTCTGCCACCACATCAAGCTGGATTACGTTTCCTGTTCGGCGCCGCGCATTTCCATCGCCAGGCTGGCGGCGGCGCATGCCAAGCTGC
>JANEMG010000466.1 GCA_024511045.1 Gammaproteobacteria bacterium
ACTTTTCGTATGCCTACTTTGTTTTCCCTCTGCGCTATCGCACGCCGGATAAACAGTGCGGCCCTGGTCGCTACCGGGGACTAACCGCCTTCGCTTCGCTCTCCATGGCGGTCAGCGAACGTGGATTATAGTGAATTTTTACTTTTTTGCAGAATTTGTGGCCTCCTGCACTTGACAAAAAAATCTCAACAGAGAAACTATAGGCTACACCAACTACCCACCCACCTCACTTGAACGAAATACCTCTTGGCATGCTGTTCGGCATACTTGCAGCACTGCTGGTACTCTCCGCATTCTTTTCCGGCTCGGAAACCGCCCTGATGAAGCTCAACCGCTACCGGTTGCAGCACCTGGCAAAACGCAAACATTCCGGAGCGATCAAGGCGCAGAAACTGCTGCAGCGTCCGGACCGCCTGCTGGGACTGATTCTGCTGGGCAATAATTTTGTCAACATCCTCGCCTCCTCACTGGCGACCATTATTGCCATCCGCCTGCTGGGACAGGATGAATCGGGCATCGCCATTGCTGCAGGATTGTTGACGCTGGTGGTGCTGATTTTTTCCGAAGTGGCGCCAAAAACCCTGGCGGCAGTCAAGCCGGAACTGATTGCATTTCCGGCCGCCTGGATCTATACGCCTTTGCTGAAGATTTTCTATCCCATCGTCTGGATAGTCAATTTATTCGCCAACCTGCTGCTGCGCCTGTTCGGCATACAGGTCCACAAAAAAAATACCGAAGCACTGAATATAGAAGAGCTGAAAAGTCTGGTAACGGAATCGGACTCGGTGATTCCCGAACGCTATCAGAATATGCTGCTCAGCATCCTGGACATGGAAACGGCAACCGTCGAGGACATCATGACGCCGCGCAATGAAATCGTCGGCATCGACATGGAGGCGCCCGTCGAGGAAATTGTCACCGTGCTGGAAAACAGCCCCCACACACGCTTGCTGGTGTACCGGCAAACCATCAACAAAGTCGTCGGCATCCTGCACCTGAGGAATACCCTGGCCCTGCTCCGCAACAATAATTTTGACAAAAACAGCCTGCTGAAAAATCTCTCGAAACCCTACTTCGTTCCGGAAAGCACCCCGCTGCAAAAGCAAATCCACACTTTCCGGGACAAAAAAATGCATCTGGCCCTGGTTGTCGACGAATACGGGGATATTCAGGGTCTGGTATCGCTGGATGACCTGCTGCAGGAAATCGTCGGCGGCATCATCTTCGAACCCAGTGACGTCGTGGCGCAACAGGACGGCAGCTATTTGGTCGATGGCAGCGTCACGATACGCGAACTGAACCGCATCAACCACTGGAACCTGCCCACCGAAGGGCCGAAGACTCTCAACGGCCTGATCATCGAATTCATGGAAACAATACCGGAACCGGGAACCAGCATAAAACTGCACGGTTATCCGCTGGAAATCGTCAAGACCGATAAAAATGCCATCAAACTGGTGCGCTTCTATCCACCAAAAAAATAATCACGCCCGGCATTTTTCCGATCCCGACATGGGTCATGCCCACCTGCTGTTCTTTCCTGCAGGAGAGAACAGGGGCAGGAAGTTGTTCAACAGCGGAATATACAGAATAGCCATGATATGGCGCACACTGTTACTCCTTATTCCCGTAAGAAAAATCCGTGCCTGGTAAAAATACCCGGCACGATATTGATGCAGCGAAAAATTGCCGGCAACTGTTTATTGATTTGTGTGCAAAAACTTTGCTTTCTGACTGCAACAATAAAAATTGAGGCTATACTTATTGCCAAAGTCCGAATGAATTCACTTGCACAATGGCTAAATTTACTGTTTTTTTCCTCTGTACATGACAAAAAGCACAGAAAGTTGACGTAGTTCGTTGAAATATAAT
>JANEMG010000206.1 GCA_024511045.1 Gammaproteobacteria bacterium
CGCCGGCATAAAGTGAAAGGACGTACCAGTTTTGCCTTTTCCGATGTTCGACGCATTATCGCCGAAGCGGCTTTGGATGAGAATTTTGCCAGGGTTTGCCCCAAACCCGGCAATCCCCCCCGGAAATTCTCTGGTCACTGTGCTGCTGCGCATGGTGGCTTGAATAATTTCTGGGAAACTTCAGTTGAGTAAATAAGGCGCTGCTTTCCGCTGTTTCAGCGGCCAGTTGTCAGGCTGGAAAATCTTTGTTTTCCACCCGGGATTGCAGCCAAACCATCACGGCCAGAGGGATTTCGATAATGACGGCAAAGTTACAGGTGATCAGCAATACGGTAACCGATATACCGCTGCAAAAAGCCTCCATGGAGATCTGGGACAGCAAATATCGCCTGAAGACCAAGCATGACGAAGTCATCGACGATACGATCGACGCCACTTACAAACGGGTCGCCAGGGCACTGGCCGACGTGGAGACCGGCAAGGCCGACCAGGAACGCTATTACCAGGAGTTTCTCTGGGCGCTGCGGCAGGGCGCGATACCTGCCGGACGCATCATTTCCAATGCCGGAGCGCGGCAGCACAAACCGGCGACATCGACGATCAATTGCACCGTTTCGGGCATGATCGCCGATTCCATGGATGACATACTCAACAAGGTGCACGAAGCCGGTCTCACGCTGAAGGCGGGCTGCGGCATAGGCTACGAGTTTTCCACGTTGCGTCCCAAGGGCGCCTATGTCTCGGGCGCCGGCGCCTATACCTCCGGGCCGCTGTCCTTCATGGACATCTATGACCGGATGTGCTTCACGGTTTCCTCGGCCGGCGGCAGACGCGGCGCGCAAATGGCCACCTTCGATATCGGCCACCCGGACGTCATCGAATTCATTCGCGCGAAACGGGAAAACGGCCGCCTGCGGCAATTTAATCTGTCGCTGCTGATTACCCGTGAATTCATGGAAGCCGTCAAGCATGACCGGGAATGGCCGCTGGCTTTTCCCGTTACCGAGTCGGAGCTGCAGCGCGAACAGCTGGACCTCAATGATCGCAAGCAAATCATCTGGCGGGAATTCCCCGACAAAAACGGTTACATCGTCAACAGCGAAGGACTGGTCGCCTGCAAAATCAGCCGGATCATTCCCGCGCGGCGACTGTGGGATATCATCATGTCGTCCACCTATGACTACGCCGAACCGGGCTTCATCCTCATCGACAGAGTCAATGACATGAACAACAACTGGTTCTGCGAAAACATCCGCGCGACCAATCCCTGCGTCACGGCGGATACCTGGGTACAGACCGGCGAAGGTCCGCGCCAGGTCTGGGAGTTGATCGGTGCACCCTTCGAGGTACTGGTGGATGGTCAGCACCACGCCAGTGGGGAGGAGGGGTTTTTTCGCACAGCCACCAAGAGGGTGGTCGAATTGTCTACGGCGGAAGGGCACCGGCTGCGCCTGACGCCGGATCACCGGGTGCGGCGGGTTACCCGCTTCAGCCGCTACACGACGGAAAGCGAATGGTGTGAGACGGGCCGGCTCCGGGCTGGCGACCGGGTGCTGCTGCATGATCATCGGATGGCGGCATCCTGGACAGGAGACTATACCAAGGAACAGGGTTATCTTCTCGGACTGCTGGTGGGCGACGGCACGCTGAAGAAGGACAAGGCGGTGCTCTCGGTCTGGAAACCGGCCGCAGCCGCCAACGGTATGAATCCCGTTCTGCCGGCGGGGGTGGAAACAATCATGCAGGAAGCCCTGCTGGCTGCCAGGACCCTGCCTCACCGGGCGGATTTCTTCGGCTGGCACGCGATCAATGGCCGCAACGAGTACCGGCTCTCTCTGGGCGCCTTGAAAAATCTCGCCGGGGAGCTGGGCATGTCTCCGGGGAACAAGTGCATCACCCCTGCCATGGAACGTGCCTCCAGTGATTTTTACCGGGGATTCCTGCGTGGGCTGTTCGATGCGGACGGATCGGTGCAGGGGCGCCAGAGCAAAGGAGTCAGCATCCGGCTGGCCCAGTCCGATCTGGCCAGGCTGGAGGCGGTGCAGCGCATGCTGTTGAGGCTGGGCGTCAACTCCCGGATCTATAGGGATCGTCGGCGACAGACCCATGCGATCTTTCCGGACGGTCGGGGTGGCAGCGCCAGTTACAGAATCAAGCCCCAGCACGAACTGCTGATCAGCGGCGAAAATCTGCTCCAGTATGAAAAACTGATCGGCTTTGCCGACAGCGACAAGGCTGGACGGCTGCAGGCGTGTCTCGCCGGCTACCGGCGCAGGCTCAACAGGGAACGTTTCGTCGCCCGGGTCGAACGGGTCGTGGATGCCGGAGTGGAAGAAGTGTATGACCTTCAGGTGCCCGGCATCAACAGCTTCGACGCCAACGGGCTGCATGCGCACAATTGCGGCGAACAGCCATTGCCGCCCTATGGCAGCTGCCTGCTGGGATCGATCAACCTGACCCGCTTCGTGCTGAAGCCTTTTACCAGCGAAGCGTGCTTCGACTGGGAGAACTACCGCAAGGTCATCAGGATTTTCACCCGGATGCTGGACAATGTCGTGGAGATCCATGGCCTGCCTCTGCCGGAGCAGGGCCGGGAAATCACCGAAAAGCGCCGCCACGGCATGGGGTTTCTGGGGCTGGGTTCGACATTGACCATGCTGCGCATGAAATATGGTGATGTAGAGTCACTGCAGTTCACCGAGCAGGTCAGCCGCGCGCTGGCCGTGGAGGGCTGGAAAGTCGGCCTGGATCTGGCGAAGGAAAAGGGGCCCGCGCCGGTGATGGAACGGGTTTTTACCGTCACCGGCGAGATGCTGCACAAGCGTCCGGAAATGATCGAGGACGGCTACCAGGCCGGCGACCAGGTTCCCGGCAGGGTGCTGCACGGCAAGTACAGCCGCTATATGCAGCAGCTGGCGAAGATCGAACCGGAACTGGTGCAGGAACTGGTCGACACCGGTTCGCGTTTCAGCCACCACAGCTCCATTGCCCCGACCGGTACGATTTCGCTGTCTCTGGCCAACAATGCCAGCAATGGCATCGAACCCAGCTTCGCGCATCATTACTTCCGCAACGTCATCCGGGAGGGCAAAAAAACCAAGCAGAAAATCGATGTCTTTTCCTTCGAACTGCTGGCCTACCGGAACCTGATCGATGCCGAGGCCATGCCTTACAACGAAGCGACCGAGCACCAGTTGCCGGATTACTTCATCACCGCGGAGGAAGTCACGCCGAAGCAGCACGTCGATATACAGGCCGCCGCACAGAAGTGGATCGACGCATCCATTTCCAAGACCGCCAACGTGCCGACCGACTACCCCTTCGAGGATTTCAAGTCCATCTATGAATACGCCTATGACCGGGGCCTCAAGGGTTGTACGACGTTCCGCTACAACCCGGAAGTCTTTCAGGGGGTGCTGGTCAAGCAGTCGGACCTGGAAAACACCACCTATCAATTCACCCTGGAAGATGGCCAGGTGATCACGCTGAAGGGCGACGAAGAGGTTGAATACGACGGCGAGATACATACCGCCGCCAATCTGTTCGATGCCCTGAAGGAAGGCTATTACGGCAAATACTGAGTTTTCGGACACAAGCAGTCAACAGGTAATCCCATGGTCGTTCAAATCAAGAAAAAAATCGTCGCCTGCCAGGTTCTGGATAAACAGGACGATAGCGAATCGAAGGAAGCGAAACAGGAAAGCCAGGAGGCTGCCCGGGATATCGAAAGCATGCACGAACATGTACAGCGTCCGGAAATTTTGTTTGGCTCCACCTACAAAATCAAGACGCCGCAATCGGAGCACGCCCTGTATATCACCATCAACGACATGATCCTGAATCCCGGCACCGAGCATGAAGAGCGCCGCCCCTACGAGATCTTCATCAACTCCAAGAACATGGAGCACTTTCAGTGGGTGCTGGCGCTGACCCGGGTGATTTCCGCGGTGTTCCGCAAGGGGGGCGATGCCTGCTTTCTGGTCGAGGAACTGAAAGCGGTCTTCGATCCCAAGGGCGGCTATTTCAAAAAGGGTGGCAGATATATGCCTTCCCTGGTCGCCGAAATCGGTTGCGCGATAGAGGCGCACATGAAGCAGATAGGCATGCTCGAGGACCTTGAACTGAGCGACCGGCACAAGCAGTTCATTGCCGAAAAACGCGAGGAGTTCAATGCCAGAAATGCCGCCGGTAAGGTTGATGACGGGCAGGACAGTTTCCTGGAACAGGTGCAGTTGTGCAGCAAGTGCCAGACCAAGGCATTGGTCATGCTGGATGGCTGTATGACCTGTCTGAACTGCGGCGACAGCAAATGCAGTTGACCGGTTCTGAAGCGAAGCGTTGAGGAGTACCTTAGATTTGCTGGTACAGCGCCAGCAGGGCAGGGCCTGGATTCAGATAGTACGATCGTTCCAGCCGTGGCGCCGGGTGCGCGTGCAGATGCCTGTTCAATAGCCCGATCGGCTCAGACAGTGCTGTTTTCCGCTGGCGGTAGTCTGCAATCGCGGCCTGCAGTCCGGCGGTCTTGCCGATTTCCCGAGATGAATTCAGTATATGCTGGAGAACGGCGGCGTGGTTGTCGCGCGCGGCAGTCTGTTTGAGGCCATCCAGCAGGCGGAAGAAATAGCCATCGGCAACCTCTCGGATACCGTCCTGTCCTGTGCCGGCAAGCAGGCGCTGCAGAGCGGATGCCAGTTCCTGGTTGCGGCTCATGATCAGCAAGTGATGGCGCAAGTGAAAGTCCCGCAGCCGGCGGGGTGTCAGTGGACTGGACAGCAGCTGTCGCCAGCGCTGCAGTACATGAGCGCGCTGCAGGAAGTTCTCGCACAGACGCGGATCGGCCAGGCGGTGTTCCTCCTCCAGCGGCCGCTGACCGCCATGGAGAGCGAAGCGAAGGCGGTTAGTCCCCGGTAGCGACCAGGGCCGCACTGTTTATCCGGGGTGCGATAGCGCAGAGGAGAAACAAAGTAGGCATACGAAAAGTC
>JANEMG010000207.1 GCA_024511045.1 Gammaproteobacteria bacterium
AAGTAGCATAGAAAATAGGACAACTATCTTGACAATCGTCGCCTATGGGTAGTCTGTTCCGGAAGACGCCGTGAATACATCCCTGCAGGCTTGACTTTGGCATCCCTGCCAAAGACACTTCCTCCACAGACCACCCATAAGGGCTTCTTTTACCATGGGAGAGTAATTGCGTCCGTCATACGGAAATATGGATTTTGTCTCTAGGGGATTTTTTCAGCTCGCCGTTCAGGCTGCCCATTTTCTCAAATTGTTCCACCAGCTCAGCGCGCGCCCTGGCCGCCATTGCCGCCGCTTTTGCCGCCACCCGCTGATCCTGGGGGGAAGGATTTGCTGGCGCCAGGGCCGCCCTGCGAATCTGTTCCGCCTTGTTGAGCGTCGCCGCCGGATCGCCGGGAACAGGCGATGTATCGATGCCCACTTCGCCGCCGACCGCGTAGCGAACGCCATCGGGACCCTGCTGGTACTGAAAGCTGGCGCCGCCCGTGGCAAGACCGCCAGCCGCGGACAGGTGCGCCATTTCGTGATTTTTCACTTCCTGGTCGCGGGCCTTGAGGGCCTGCAGTTTCTGCAGTTCCCGCGGGTTCAATGAGGCAGGCTCCGGCCTGGCGGCGTTGCGTGGCACGCTTTCTTCCCCGCCGGTATCTTTATTGGGCGTGTCCGGATCAGGCGCAACAGGGTCGTCAGGCGTTTTCTGCCGCGTCTGCGGCTGGTAGATATTGATTGCAGGCGTGGCGCCTGATAGGGCGAATGTCATAGAAATAATCCCCATGCGGACTTAACCCAAGTATAGATCCAAGGTTCAGGGGTACAACCTCTCCAGATGGAAAATAGTTGTATAATTGTCTGTTTTTCGAACTGAAACACGGTTGATGCAAAAAACCTTCGAGCAATTGCGGCAACAGCTGCATCTGTGCCTGACGCAGCACCGCTTTACCTGTGGAAAACGCCTGGCGCGATTGCACAAAGCCCACCGTCAGGGCGAAGACGTGCAGGAAAAATTGCAGGTGCTGGCCCAGCAGATCGAGCGTTCCATGGCGGTCAGGCAGCAGCGCCTGGCGAGCATTCCGGAACTGTCCTTTCCGGATCTGCCGATCTCGGCGAAAAAATCCGAGATCGCGGCCCTGATCGAAACCAACCAGGTGCTGATCCTCTGCGGGGAGACCGGCTCCGGGAAAACCACCCAGCTGCCGAAAATCTGCCTGTCGCTGGGCCTGGGAGCGGCCGGGCTGATCGGGCATACCCAGCCCCGACGGGTCGCGGCGAGAACCGTCGCCGACCGCATCGCCGAGGAGCTTGGAGAGGCCGTCGGCCAGACGGTGGGCTACAAGGTGCGCTTCCACGACCAGACGAAGCCGGAGACCTTGGTCAAACTGATGACCGACGGCATCCTGCTGGCCGACACGCAAAACGATCCCTATCTGCGCCAGTACGAGGTGCTGATCATCGACGAGGCGCACGAGCGCAGTCTGAATATCGATTTCCTGCTCGGCTACTTGAAATGGCTGCTGCCCAAGCGTCCCGACCTGAAGCTGATCATCACTTCGGCGACCATCGATCCGGAACGCTTCTCCCGGCACTTCGACGATGCCCCGATCATCGAGGTCTCCGGCCGCACCTACCCGGTGGAGATACGCTACCAGCCCATTGCCGTGGAAGACCAGGACGACGAGACGGAACGGGACCTGCAGCAGGCGATCCTGGATGCCGTCGACGAACTGCATCGGGACATGCGCGGCGACATCCTGATCTTCCTCAGCGGCGAACGGGAGATCCGGGAAACCGCCGAGTCGCTGCGCAAGCATCACCCCAAAAACTGCGAGATATTGCCGCTGTACGCCAAACTGAGCGTCCGCGAGCAGGAAAGGGTCTTCCACCCCTCGGGGCAGCTGCGCATCGTGCTGGCCACCAATGTCGCGGAAACCTCGCTGACCGTGCCGGGCATACGCTGCGTCATCGATGTCGGCCATGCGCGCATCAGTCGCTACAGCCACCGCAGCAAGATACAGCGGCTGCCCATCGAAAAAGTCTCCCAGGCCAGCGCCAACCAGAGGGCAGGGCGCTGCGGCCGCGTCGCCCCGGGGATCTGCATACGTCTCTATGCGGAAGAGAACTATCTGGCCAGACCCGAATTCACCGAACCGGAGATTCTGCGCACCAACCTGGCCGCGGTGATCCTGCAGATGACCGCGCTGCGGCTCGGCAGCATAGAGGATTTCCCCTTCGTCGAGCCGCCGGAAAGCAAGATGATCCGTGACGGTCTCAACGTCCTGCACGAGATCCATGCCCTGGACAGACAGGGCAGGCTGACGGATACCGGAAAGCAGCTGGCCAAGCTGCCCATCGACCCGAAACTGGCCTGCATGCTGCTGGCGGCCAGCGCCAATCACAGTCTCACCGAAGTGGCCATCATCGCCTCGGCATTGAGCATCCAGGACCCCCGGGAAAAACCGGCCGACAAGATGCAGGCGGCCGACACCAGGCATGCCGCCTTCCGGGTGGAGAATTCCGATTTTCTGACCCTGCTGAACATCTGGAACATCTTCGAGGAACAGAAAAAGCACCTCTCCAACAGCAAGCTGCGTAAATACTGCCGGGAAAACTTTCTCTCCTACATGCGCATGCGGGAGTGGTTCGATATCCATGCCCAGATCATGCAGGTGATCAAGGGCGAATTGCGCCTGAAACCGAATATGGTGCCGGCCAGCTACGAGGAGATACACCGGGCCCTGCTGACCGGTCTGCTGGGCAACATCGGCTTCCGCCATGCGCAATACGAATACCTGGGGGCGAGAAACCTGAAGTTCTTCATCTTCCCGGGTTCGGGACTGCACAAGACCCGGCCCAAGTGGCTGATGGCGGCCGAGCAGGTGGAAACCAGCAAGGTCTATGCAAGGACCGTCGCCAAAATCGGGCCGGAGTGGGTGGAGCAATGCGCACAGCATCTCGTCAAGCACAGCTACTTCGATCCCCACTGGGAGAAAAGGGCCGGCCGCAGCGCCGTGTACCGGCGCACCACGCTGTATGGACTGACCCTGCAGGCGAAGAAAAAGATTCCCTACGAAAACATCGACCCCAGGGCCGCCCGGGAAATGTTCATCCGCTTCGCGCTGGTCAACCAGGACTACCAGAGCAATGCCCCGTTTTTCCGCGCCAACCAGAAACTGCTGGAGGAAGTGGGCTACATACAGCACAAGGGGCGCCGCGTCGACCTGATGGAGGACGAAGAATGGCTGTACCAGTTCTACGACAGCAAAATACCCCCCGAGGTGGTCAATGGCATCAGCTTCGACCAATGGCGCAAGACTGCCGAGAAGGACAATCCCCGGCTGCTGTTCCTGACCCGGGAGGATCTGACGCGCGGCGGTGACGACCAGGTCAGCGGCCAGGATTTCCCCGACCAGATGACCGTTGGCAGGCAGGTCATCCGGCTGCAGTACCGTTTCGAACCGGGGCACGATGAAGACGGCGTAACCGCAATCATTCCGCTGCACCTGCTCAACCAGGTTTCCCAGCAGGCATTCGACTGGCTGGTGCCCGGCCTGCTGCAGGAAAAACTGGTCGCCCTGATCAAGACACTGCCCAAGCAGCTGCGCAGGCACTTCGTGCCGGTGCCACAGACCGTGGCACGCTGCCTGGAAATCGAACCCGACCCGCAGGGTTCGCTGTACGACTGGCTGGGCAGGCGTCTGCAAAAGCTGACCGGCGAAGCCATCCCCGGCAACGCCTGGAACCCGGAAGCTCTGCCGGACCATCTGCGCATGAACTTCAGGATCGTCGATGACAACGGCAAGCTGCTGGACTATGGTCGTGACCTGCTGGCGCTGCAGAAAAAATACACGACAGATGCGGTGCAGGGCTTCGAGCAGCTGGCGGCCGAAGAACTGGATGTCCACGGCCGCCGGCAATGGGATTTCGACGACCTGCCGGAAGTTCTGGAATTTCAGCGCAAGGGGCAGAAATTCGCCGGCTATCTTGCGCTCATCGACGAGGGCGATGCGGTCGGCGTGCGCCTGCTCGATACCCGGGCCAAAGCCGAAGCGCTGCACAGCGATGGCCTGGTGCGCCTGTTCCTGCTGACAGCGGGCAAGGACAGCAAATACGTACGCAAAAACCTGCCCGCTTCCCCGGAGGCAGAGCTGATCTACAACCGCCTGGAGAAAGCCCCTTTTCCCGTTCCGGAGGCTCCCGGAGGAGACTACCGGGAGGATATGCTGTTGCGCATCTTTGCCGAGGTCTTCGTGGACGACAACGACATCCGCACCCGGCAGGCATTCAGTGAAAGTCTGCAGCGCAACAAGCCGCGGCTGATCAGCTTCGCCAACGAGGCCGGCAGGCTGGTTCTGCAGATCATGACCGATTACGCGGCCATCGGCAGGCAACTGCAGAAATTTCCCGACAGCGACCCGGCCCTGCAGGATGTCCGATCGCAGCTGGCCTGCCTGTTCTACAAAGGCTTTGTCCGGGTCACGCCTTATCAATACCTGCGCCACTATCCGCGCTACCTGAAGGGCATCGCCTGGCGGCTGGAGAAGCTGCCAGGCGACAGAGGCCGGGACCAGCAGAAAACCCGGGAACTGCAGCGCTTCTGGCGGCAATACTGGGACAGCGTCGACCAACGTGCAAAACGTGAGATGGTCCAGCCGGCCCGGGAAAAGTTCCGCTGGCACCTGGAGGAATTCCGGGTGTCCCTGTTCGCCCAGCAGTTGAAGACCGCCTGGCCCGTTTCCGCGAAGCGCCTGGAAAAGTTCTGGAACGACTTCTGACGGGCAGCATTCCAAAATCACATCGTTCCCACGCTCTGCGTGGGAATGCATACCAAGTGTGTCGCTACCTCGTGATAGATTTTGGGACATCCAAGTCTCCAAAATCGACTCGCTAACGCGACAGCCATTGTGCCCCGGCCGTCCTGCGTCCGTGCCGCTTCGCCAACATCCTCGCACGC
>JANEMG010000013.1 GCA_024511045.1 Gammaproteobacteria bacterium
ATAATGATTTCAATACTGCGACCAAGCCTTCCAGACCCAGTTTGTAATAATCTGTCGTTGTGTGCTCGATAATTTTTTTGTCATGTACAGAGGAATATCTGAAAACATCCATTGCATGATGAAAATTTCTATTGTCGTCCCTGTCTTCAATGAAGCGGAGAATATTTTTCCATTGCTTGAAGATATTGAATCGGCGATGACCAATGCGCAGGCCTGTGAGATCATCTATGTCGATGATGGCAGCAATGATGAAACGCCGGCTATTTTGCGTCTTGCCCTGCAAGAGTTCGAAGGGTTGCGGGTGATTCGTCATCGGCAAAGCTATGGCCAGAGTGCGGCCATCCGGACCGGCGTCATGCAAGCCCAATATCCGATAATTGCGACACTGGATGGCGACGGTCAGAACGATCCGGATGATATTCCCCGTTTGTATGAAAACTTATTCAAGCTGCGACAACGAACTCCCGACTTATGGATGATAGCCGGTTGGAGGAAAGCGAGGCAGGATAGCTGGTGGCGTATATTTTCCTCAAAAGTCGCCAATGTTGTGAGGATGGCTTTACTGAAAGATGATACGCCGGATACCGGTTGTGGTCTGAAGGTGTTTTTGCGCGACAAATTTCTGGAGTTGCCCTACTTCGATCATATGCATCGTTACCTGCCTGCGTTGGTCATCAGGGCGGGCGGGAAGGTGATATCAGCTCAGGTCAAGCACAGACCCCGGCAGAGAGGCGTTTCCAAATATGACACCCTGGGCCGGCTCTGGGTCGGTATCATCGATCTGATGGGGGTGATCTGGCTGATCAGAAGATCCAGCAGAATTGATGCAGAGGAAATCAATCGTGGATAGTGAATCGATCTGGCTGGCAGTGGGTTTTCTGGGGCAGGCATTGTTTTCCGCCCGCTTTCTCGTCCAGTGGCTGAAAACGGAAAGGGAAAAGAAGAGTGTCTTTCCCGTGGCTTTCTGGTATTTCAGTATCGCCGGTGGCGTGACCCTGCTCTCCTATGCCATTCACAAGCAGGATCCGGTGTTTATCGTGGGCCAAGCCACCGGTCTGTTCATCTACCTGCGCAACCTGTATTTTATTATCTATCATCGTGAAGATCTGGAAATCGATTGATACCTGGGCCGTATGCCTTGCCTTGAGGTCGCGATCCGCAATCAGCGATGATCTGTAAGGCGTGACTTGGCATCCCGCACAGCACAGGGCGTTTACGATTAATTCCATGACTGTGCCGTTTCGTGGCTGACGTCCGGCATCCAGCTATTGACCTGTCTTTCTGAAAATCTGCTTCAATCAAACTATCATGCAACAGCTCATGTCAGGCAAGTTCTGGATTCTCCTGTTCTGGTCGGTTCTCATGGTCGTCAGCCTGACTGTCCGGCCCCTGATGCCGGTCGATGAGACGCGCTATGCGTCGGTGGCCTGGGAGATGTGGCTCAGGCAAGATTTTCTGGTGCCGCATCTGAACGGCGAAACCTACAGCCACAAGCCTCCGCTGCTGTTCTGGCTGATGCAGTTGAGCTGGTGGCTGTTCGGTGTGAACGAATACTCCATGCGCCTGATCGCTCCGCTTTTTTCCCTGGCGGCATTGTTTCTGACAGGGCACATAGCCAGTTTGCTGTGGCCGGAACGAAAGCGGGCCGAAGAGGGCAGTCGTTATGTTCTGCTGGGATTCTTTTTCTGGATGTTCAGCGGTACGCTGACCATGTTCGATATGCTGCTGACATTTTTTGTCCTGCTGGGCATCTACTGTCAGTTGCAACTGGCTTGGCATGGCTTCACCCGGCGGCGCTGGATTCTGTTCGGCATCGCCATAGGCGGCGGTGTGTTGTCCAAGGGTCCGGTGATTCTGCTGCATCTGCTGCCGGTTGCGCTGGCCGCCCCCTGGTGGTGGCCGGAGGCGCGGCCAGTCCGCTGGCACCATTGGTATCTCGGCATTCTGTTTGCCGTCTGCCTGGGCGCGGCCATTGCCCTGTGCTGGGCCATACCGGCAGGCATCAGCGGCGGCGAAGCCTATCGCAACGCGATTTTCTTGGGCCAGACCAGCGGTAGGCTGGTCAAGTCCTTCGCTCACCGCCTGCCCTGGTGGTGGTATCTGCAGATGCTATCATTGCTGCTGCTGCCCTGGTTACTTTGCAAGCCCTTCTGGAAGGGCATGCGCCAGTTGTCGTTGCGGGAGCCGGCCGTGCGTTTCTGCCTGGCTTGGTTGCTGCCGGTGTTGATCGCATTTTCCGTGATCAGCGGCAAACGACTGCATTATCTGCTGCCGCTGCTTCCCGGGTTCGCCCTGCTGACTTTTCGTGGCATCGATGGGCCCGGCAGCGAGGCTCTGCGCGCTCGGCCGCTTTTGCTTGCCATCGTTTACCTGCTGGCAGGGACGGCATTGTTGCTGCTGCCATTCCTGAACGATATATGGCATTGGCAGCAGGATCTGACCAGGCTATCACCCATTTGGGGGATACTGCTGGTTTTCGTCGCCGTATATCTGTTTTCTGCTGGCATGACAGCGACAAATTATCTGTTCCGGATCTGCCTTTCCAGTGTCGCCGCACTGCTGTTGCTGCAAGGTGCTTTTTTTTCCATCGAGGCCTATCGCTACGATCTGACCTCGCCGGCCAGGAAGATAGCCGCTTTGCGGGCGGCGGGCCGGGATGTCACCTACTACGGCGCGAAATACCATGGCCAGTACAATTTCCTGGGGCGCCTGCAGAAGCCGCTGAATACCATACAGCATCAGGCAAATTTGCTGAAATGGGCGGTCGATCACAGCAGCGACTATATCATAGTCCGCTACAGGCCGCCGTCACCGATACATCAGCAATATGAACATTTTCCGTTCAAGAGCCGATATATCGCCTTGCTGCCGGTCAAGGACATCCTCGCAAATCCGGCGCTGCTGCCCTATTGAGGTACTGCGCCGGGGGCAGTGCGAGCACATTTAAACGACTGTGAAAACAGCTCCTTGGCACGCCATCCGGGCTGTGTGCGAATCAGGATTTGCCGCTTTGTTCATACTCCTGAGCGCACATGATCTCAGCCGGAGTGCAACGCCAGCGAAATCCAGGAAAGCCGCCGCAATCCTGCTGCGATGATCTCCTGATGCCAGTTCCCGGGCAGCATTGCCATCCCCTTTAGGTTTTGCAGAATTTTATCTACGCTGGTCCTGGAACCTGGATTTCCATCGCTGCGTTATTTGGCTGTAAACTGTACTTGCAAAGCTTGCAGCCCAGATGTCGTCGATGAACAAGCCTGACAGCGGTCGGATACAGTGCAATCATGTGGATGTCAGGCAGCGCCGCATCTGTTTTGCCGGGATCGACTGGCAACACGGCAGGCTGGCGACCATCACGGTGCTGGGTGAGGAGAAACCGGATCACTCGTACCTGATCAACGGTTTCATTGATGCCCATGTGCATGTCGAGAGCTCCATGCTGACCCCGGTGGAATTCTCCCGCCTGGCCACCCGCCACGGTACCATCGCCTGCCTGTCCGATCCCCATGAAATCGCCAATGTCCTGGGCCTGCAGGGAATCCGCTTCATGCTGGAAAATGCCGCCCAGACGCCGCTGCGGTTTTTTTTCGGCGCACCGTCCTGCGTGCCTGCCACACCCTTTGAAACGGCCGGCGCCCGTCTGGATGCTGAGCAGCTGGAGGTGTTGTTCAAGAGCGGGGAGGCAGGCTATCTGTCGGAAATGATGAATTATCCCGGAGTATTGGCGCAGGACCCGGCGGTCATGAACAAACTAGCGCTGACGCGACGCTATCATTTGCCCGTCGACGGTCACGCGCCTGGGCTTCTGGGCGAACAGGCGCGCCGCTATGCGGCCAGCGGCATCACTACCGATCATGAGTGCAGCAGCCTGGAAGAGGCGGAAACGAAACTTGAGGCCGGCATGCAGATACTGATCCGGGAAGGTTCGGCCGCGCGCAACTTCGAGGTTTTGCATCCCCTGGTTAGCAGGTATCCAGAACAGGTCATGTTCTGCAGCGATGACAAGCACCCGGATGATCTCCAGCAGGGCCATATCGACCGCCTGGCGGCCCGCGCCGTGGCCATGGGGCACGATGTGTTCGATGTGCTGCGCTGCGCCTGCCTGAACCCCATCGAACATTATCGATTGCCGCTGGGCTCGCTGCAGCCTGGAGACAGCATGGACGGGGTACTTATCGATGATCTGCAGCGGTTCAAAGTCCTGCAGACCTGGATAAAAGGTGCGTGCGTCGCCGAAAATGGCCGCAGTCTCATTGAATCGGTCGATACCACGTCCTGCAACTGTTTCCAAGCCCGGCCGGTGGCTGTCGAGGATTTCATCTTGCCCGCGGAAACCAGACAAATCCGGGTCATCGAAGCCTTGGACGGGGAATTGTTCACAAGGGCGATACAAACCCGGGGCTCCGTGCAGGATGGCCATTTCGTTCCTGATCCGCGGCGTGATATTCTGTTGTTGAGCGTCGTCAACCGCTACCATCCAGCACCGCCGACACTGGCCTTCATTCGTGGCTTCGGCCTCGAGGCCGAAGCCATCGCCTCGACCGTGGCCCATGATTCCCACAACCTGATCGCCGTGGGCGCCGATGTCGAGGCCCTGTGCCAGGCGATCAACAGCCTGATCGATTGTCAGGGCGGCATCGCCGTGGTCGATGCCAGTCAGGAGGCGCATATTCTGCCCTTGCCGGTGGCCGGTCTGATGAGCCTGGACGATGCCGACAGCGTCGCCCAAGCCTACAAGATGCTGGACGACAGGGCCAAACGGCTGGGGTCGAAGCTGCGCGCGCCGTTCATGACGTTGTCCTTCATGGCGCTGCTGGTCATTCCGGAACTGAAGTTGAGCGACAGGGGGTTGTTCGATGGCCGCAGCTTCACTTTCACCTCGATTACGGTTTAGACCGATGCCGGAATTCCTGTTCAATACGAACCGTATCGACACCGACCTGCCGCCCGGCAGCCGGGTGCTGGACTTCATCCGAGACGACCAGGGGCTTCCGGGCACACGCTCCGCCTGCCGCGAGGGAGACTGCGGGGCCTGCCTGGTGCTGGCGGGATCCTTGCGGGACGGCTATCTGCAGTATCTGCCCCTGAACAGCTGCCTGCTGCCGTTGGCTGCGCTGCAGGGGCGTCACCTGGTCAGCATCGAAGGCATCGGCACGGACGCGTTGAACCCCATACAACAGGCGCTGGTCGGACATGGCGCGATACAGTGCGGCTACTGTACGCCGGGATTGGTGATGGCCATCACCGGCTATTTTCTCAGCGCGGCAAGCACTTCCCTGGAAGATGCCATCCATGCCGTCAGCGGCAACCTGTGCCGTTGCGCAGGCTATGCCGGCATCGAGCGTGCGCTGGCGGCCCTGTGCGGGCAATTCGAACTGGCCGCGTCACCGCCGCAACAGCGCATTTCCGATCTGGTGGGCTGGCGGATTCTGCCCCTCTATTTTCTGGACATTGCCGGGCGCCTGCGGGCGCTGCCGGCTGCAGAAGGCGTTCCGGACGACGTCCCGGAAGATGATGCACTGCCCATTGCCGGGGGCACCGACCTGCTGGTGCAGAAAGGCGATGCACTGGCGCGGCAGCCCCTGCATTTTCTGCCCTCGCGGGAAGATATCCAGCTTGCCGGGCAGACCTGCCGTATCGATGCCTCGACGCGCATCGAAACGCTGCGCACATCGGCCTTGCTGCAGACCCTGCTTCCGGACATCGGAGAAGACTTCAAGCTGATCTGCTCGCCGGCGGTCAGGCAGCAGGCGACGCTGGGCGGCAATCTGGTCAATGCCTCGCCGATCTGGCGATATGTTTCCTGGCCCTGAACGCCATGCTGGAACTGCGTTCCGCCGCCGGGAGCCGCAGCCTGCCGTTGAAGGATTTCTACCGGGGCTACAAAGAGCTGGATCTGCAGCCGGGAGAACGGCTGCGCAGCATACAGTTCGATTGCCCGGAAGAACCCCTGCGCTTCAGCTTCGAGAAAGTCTGCAAGCGTATGCATCTGGACATTGCCAGCGTCAATTCCGCGATGCTGCTGCAAGTCCGGGACGGTTGTTTTGCCCGGGTGCACATTTCCACAGGCGGTGTGGCGCCGATACCGCTGTATCTGCACAAGACCTGCGCCTGGCTGGAGGACCGGCCTGTCGATGCCGGGGTGGTCAGACAGGCCCTGCGGGTGGCGCAAGGCGAGATCTCGCCGATCAGCGATATCCGCGGCAGCGAGGCCTACAAGCGATTGCTGCTGAGGCAGCTGCTGACGGCTCATTTTCTGAAACTGCTGCCGCAGCATCTGCACTGGGAGGACTTGCGATGCCCATGATGGAAAAAGAACTGCACAGCAGCGGCCGGTCCCGCTTCACCGAAGACCAGGCATTGCCTGGCGATGTACTGCATGCCTTCCCGGTGACCAGCCGGATGGCGCATGCACGGATCGTTTCCCGTGATTTCAGCCGGGCGCTGGAATTGCCGGGCGTCGAGGCGGTAATCGCTGCGTCGGATATTCCTGGCGTGAACAACATCGGCAACGTGGAAGCGGAGGAGGTGCTGCTGGCGGAGGAAAAGGTCTGTTATGTGGGACAACCGGTCGCCATCGTCGTCGCCTCCTCTCCATCCGTGGCGCGCCAGGCGGCGGCCTTGTGCCGGATCGACTGCCAGCCACTGCCGGCGGTCTTCGACGCACGCGAGGCGGATCGGCTGAACCTGCATCTGGCGCCGCCGCACAGCTTTTCCCTGGGCGATGTGGACGGCAGCTGGGAGCGCTGCGACATCGTCGTCACCGGCAGCACCGAAACCGGCGCTCAGGAGCATGTCTATCTGGAAACCCAGGCCGCCATTGCCCTGCCGCTGGAGAACGACCGCCTGCAGGTTTACTCCGCTACCCAGTCGCCAGGGATGGTGCAGCGCATCATTGCCCGGGTGCTGGGCTGCGCCATGCACGAGCTGGAAGTGGATGTCACACGCCTCGGCGGCGGCTTCGGCGGCAAGGAGGAGCAGGCCACGCCCTGGGCGGTCATGGCGGCGCTGGCGGCCAGGCGGCTGCAGCGGCCGGTGAAGATACGTCTGGAGCGCGGCGAAGACATGCGCCTGACCGGCAAGCGCCATCCCTACAGCGCCGATTTCAGGATCGGCCTGGAACGAAGCGGAAAAATCATCGCCTATGAAGTTTGTTTCTACCAGAATGCCGGGGCAGTGGCCGATCTGTCGCTGGCCATCCTGGAACGCAGCCTGTTTCACGCTGGCAATGCCTATTGTATCCCCAACCTCCGGGCCAGCGCGGTCAGCTGCCGCACCAATCTGCCGCCCAACACGGCATTTCGCGATTTTGGCGGACCGCAGGCGATGTTTGTGCTGGAAGCGGCCATCCATCGGGCGGCCCTGGCCCTCGGCAAGCCTGCCCACGAGATTCAGCGCCTGAACCTGCTGCAGACGGGTGATGCCTTCCCCTATGGCATGACCGCCAGGCAGTGCCGCCTCACCGACTGCTGGCAGCTGCTGGACATGAAGCTGCAGGAACGGCGGCAGCGCATCCAGGACTTCAACCAGGCCAATCCCCTGCACAAGAAAGCCCTGGCGATGATGCCCATCGCCTTCGGCATCTCCTTCACCGCGAAGTTTCTCAACCAGGCCGATGCCCTGGTGCACGTCTACAGCGATGGCAGCGTCAGCGTCAGCACCGGTGCGGTGGAAATGGGCCAGGGCGTGCAGATCAAGTTGCAGAATGTCGCCGCCAGGGTGCTGGGGATCGATGCCGGACGCATCAGGATCGGCAGCACCAACACCTCGCGCATCGCCAACATGTCGCCGACCGCAGCCAGCACCGGCGCCGATCTCAACGGCCAGGCGACGCGTCTGGCCTGCGAGCAGATCGTCCTGCGCCTGCAACAGCTGGTTGCCAGGAGCAACGGCGTCCGCCCGGAGCAGGTTGCCATTCGCGGTGAGCGGGGCCATGTGGACGGAGAAGCGCTGGATCTGGACTGGCCGCGTCTGATCAGCCAGGCCTACATGGCCCGCTGCGGCCTGTCGGCACAGGCGCATTACGCCACGCCGCGCATTGACTTCGACCGCAGTACGGAAACCGGCACGCCCTTCGCCTACCATGTCTATGGCTGTGCAGCCATCGAAGTGACGGTCGATTGCCTGCGCGGGCGCTACAAGGTGGAGCGGGTCGATATCGTGCACGACAACGGCAAAAGCCTGGCCGCGGAAGTCGACCGCGGGCAGATAGAAGGCGGTCTGGTGCAGGGTCTGGGCTGGATGACCATGGAGGAGATCGTTCATGATGCAGAGGGCCGCCTGCGCACGGACAACCTGACCGCTTACAAAATTCCTGACATCCATGCCGCGCCGGAGATACAGTTGCATTTTCTCACCGATGCGGAAAATGCAGCCGGGCTGTTCGGCTCCAAGGCCATCGGCGAGCCGCCCTTCATGTATGGCATCGGCGTGTATTTTGCTCTGGCGGAGGCGATGCGCCAGTTCAACCCTGCCTGCAGGCCGGACTTCATCGCACCGATGACCCCGGAGAAGGTACTGCTGGCCCTGTATCCGGAATCGTGATGCGCCTTCTGAGCATCGAGGATGTGGTGACCGGCAGCCTGATCTATGCCCTGGGCGACAGCATGGCGGCGTTGCTGGCCGGCGAGTTCCAGACGATGCGCATGCTGGTTCTGGGGGGAACCCTGTATGCCGTGGAGATCCCCGCCTGGTTCCGCTGGATCGGCCGCCGCTACGCGCGGCCGCGGTTTTCCGATGCGATAAAACGCATGCTGATGGCGGCGGCCTATTTCAATCCGCTGTGGATTGCCAGGCACCTGTTGTTCATCAGGCTGTTTTCCGAACAATGGCAGACGGTCTCCTGGGATCTGCTGAGCATCGCCAGCCAGTCATTCGTCTACTGCCTGCCCGTGGCGCTGCCGGTCAACTATCTGATCCAGAACCATATTCCACTGGCCTGGCGGTTCTTTGCCAGTTCTGTTTTTTCTGCCGTGATGGCCGTGTATTTTTCCCTGAGCGAGGTGCTGTATGGCTAGGCAGGAATTCTGGGAGCAACTGATCGAGGCCCTGCGGAAGAACGAGGCCGTGGCCTTGCTGCTGGTCGTCGCCAGCAGGGACAGCTCGCCGGGCAGGGCCGGGGCGAAGATGCTGCTGCCCGATGGCAGGGCGCAGGGAACCATCGGCGGCGGCAGCGTGGAATATGCCATGAGCAAAAAGGCCAGGGCATGGCTGAACAGCGGCCAGGGTGTACGGCTGTGCCGTCTGCAGCACAGGCAGTCCACGGACGGCCAGGCGTCGGGCCAGTTGTGCGGCGGCAGCCAGTCGGTGGTCTATCTGCGCTGCACCCGGCAGCACGTCCCCTTGCTGCAGCAGCTGCTTCTGACCGGCCGGCAGGAACAGTCCAGCCTGCTGCAGATCGCCCCCCGGGGGATGTCGGTCGTACTTTCCGAAAAGCCTTTGCCCGGGCCGGAGTTCAGCTATCGAGACGATGCGGACTGGCGCTACCGGGAGAGCCTGAATGTCTGCAAAACCGTCTATCTGTTCGGTGGAGGCCATGTCAGCCTGGCCCTGTCGCAAATTCTGACGCTGCTGTATTACCAGGTGCTGGTCATCGATCCCAGGGGAAATCTGGAAACCCTGCAGCGCAATCGATGGGCTGCACAAAAGCTGTGCCTGCCCTGTTCGGCGGCGAGGGAGGTGATACGGCAGGGCGGGCAGAGCAGTGTCGTGGTCATGACCCACAGCCATAAAACCGACCAGGAACTCATCGCCCGGCTCGCCGGCATCGACGTCGCTTATTTCGGCGTGCTGGGCAGCCGGTGCAAGCTCAGGATATTGCGGGAAAACCTGGAAGGACAAGTCGACGAGGATTTCTGGGATTCACTGCATGCCCCAGCCGGATTGCCCATAGGCAGCAGCGCGCCCATGGAAATCGCCGTCAGCATCGCCGTGGAACTGATACAAACCTTCAGTGCCGCCCGTTAAAACCTGCTGTGGCAGCAGCGTCCACCTGCAACGTATCGGCCGGCTCAAGGAAAAATACCAGGGCATCGGACAGTATTACGTCATCGAATCGATCCCCGATGCATCAGGCGACAAAGCCATGGCCATCAACTGGTCGAAACAAATCAAACCCGGCAGACGACTGGCGCACGCCGGCGTCTACTGCCTGCGCACCAATGCGACCAAGTGGAACAATGCACGACCTTGGCGCACCTGCAGCATGCTCACCGGCCTGGAAGCGGTATTCCGCAGTCTAAGATCAGAACGGGGCCTGCGGCGCGTCACCGCCTCCTTCCCACGCGCCGACGGCGGAGCCCTGCAGGGCCGCAAAGCCACCCGTCCGGAAACAGAACTGGCGGCAATCTTTCACGCCCTCGATATCGCCCCTTGCCCGAAGGTATACAAAAAGCCATCGTAACTACTCACCCTTAGTAAAAGAGGCCCCTATGGTTGGTCTGTGGAGGAAGTGTCTTTGGCAGGGATGCCAAAGTCAAGCCTGCAGGGATGTTTTCACGGCGTCTTCCGGAACAGATTACCCATAGGAGCCCGAATAGTTGCAAGCCATCAAGCCTTGAGATTCACCCGAAAAAACAGTTTGTAGTGCCTGACGGCAATCATTGAGCCGCTGACATGCTGGTTCACAGGGGGTTTTAAATTGGACTGCTAAAGATGTGGGCAAGATCCCTCCTGGCGTCGGGATGACAAGAATCACAGGGTTTCAGCAAAGCTGAGGGTCATACGTAATTAGTGCCCGTCTATAAATGACGGGAACTGATCCGGCACAGGGACGTGCCGGCATAATCAGTGCCCACAAGTCATTGCTTGTGAAGAAAACAGCCAATCGCATTTGCTGTTTTCTTTCAATAAACATCCCTTAGGATGGGTGCTTATAGACGCTACTAATCAGGTAAAATCATCCAAGGTCCAGATCGAAACCGCAGGCTTCATCACCGAGTCCGCCGATACAGGTGATTTCCCTGGCCCGGACGCGGCTGCCGGTAATGCTTTCCACGGCGCCGGCTATCAAGCCGCCTTCGAAATGACAAATTGGCCGGCCAACGGTTTCCAGACCGCTGCAGGTGATGCATTCGTAGACATCGACATGTATTCTGGTTTCCGTAACGACTGGAACCTCGATGACGCCGATCTTCAGATCGGCACAAAGTTGCAGGAAGTCCTCCAGTTTTTTCAACCCCAGGGAAACCCCAAGCTTTTTACCGGCAAGATAGGCAGCGCCGGACGCACCTCTGCCGATTATGTCCTCCAGCGCCACCAGGCGCAGCAAACGATACAATGCCACGCCTGCATCTTTGCCCAGCGTCGGGCGCACGACTTTCAGGGCATTGCCGATATCGATGTTTTGATAGGTCGTTAGAATTTGTTCTTCAGCAGTCATCATTATTTCCTCGAAGGGTCAGTGTGGCGATCGGGCTGAGAACCTGCTCAGCTGGCGCAAAGCAATCGTTCCAGATCCTGTATGGTCCGCTTCACTTCCAGAAAGATCAGGCCCAGTTTTGCCTGCTTGGCCACCAGTACGACCAGCGAAGCGTCGCTGCCGACGGCATTGACAAGCACATAGCCATCCGGTGAACGGATATACACCTGGCCCATTTCCGAGCGCATCAATTCGCTGGATATTCTTTCGCCAATCCCCAGCATGGCGGCTGCCATGCCCCCCAGCAGGTCTTCATCGATTTTGCCGGGCATCGCTGACGCAATGAGCTGGCCATCAATACTGATGACAGCGCCGCCAATGATCTCGGGTATGTTGCCATTGAGGGATTTCAGAGTACTGGTAATCTGGTCGGACATAACGGTCTCCCTGCAAAACTTTTGTCATTTCAATGCTAAGTGGTTCCCGCCTGTCAATGACGGGAACTGCTCCGGCACAGGGATGTGCCGACATGATCAATGACTGCAAGCCATTGATTATGAAGAAAACAGCCAATCGCATTTGCTGCTTTATTTCTGTAAACATCCCATGGATGGGTGTATATAGATGCTAACAACTTAGTGACAGGACCTGTGTTGAGGATAGAGCATTGGCTTGGCAAACAATACGAATCACCTTGATTTTGAGACATGCCGGGCAAAAAGCCTGTGAAGTCAGGGTTCATCGGCGACAGGGAAATGATTGGGTCAGATTGACCCGTGCTGTGTTTAGGGGCTGCAAGGCGGGAATAATCTATCGGCCCTGTAGTCGCGTGTCTCTGCCCTGAATATAGCGGCGGCAGGCATCGACGCACTGTGGTTTTGTGGGATAGGGGCCGCTGATTCTGTCGACGGTGTAGAACCACCAGCCTTCGGCGTTGTGGTAATAGCGGTCCTGCGGTATGAAAAGTTTATTGCCGGGCTTCTTGTATTTTCTTTGCATCCCGGCTATTTTAGCCTATTCGTTACGACTATTACCAAGCGCATCATTTCGATGATCAATTTCAAAAACATCGCCCTGCGTCGCGGTGCCAGACTGTTGTTTGCAGGGGCCTCATTGACCATTCACAAGGGCCAGAAAGTCGGTGTTACCGGAGCCAATGGTACAGGCAAATCCAGTCTGTTTGCTTTGTTGCTTGGCAATCTGCAGCCCGATCAGGGAGAATTTTCCCTGCCGCCCGACCTGGTGATGGCGCATGTATCGCAGGAAACCGAGGCATCGGGCATCAGCGCCATTGATTTCGTTCTGGATGGCGACCGGGAGCTGCGTGAACTGCAAAGCAAGCTGGCCTCCGCAGAGCAAAGCAACGATGGCCTGCTACTGGCAGAACTGCATGGCAGGCTGGAGGACATCGGCGGCTACAGCGCCGTTTCCAGAGCATCGCGATTGATGAATGGCCTGGGTTTTCAGACGGGCCAGGAAAACATCCCGGTTCGGGAGTTTTCCGGAGGCTGGCGGATGCGCCTCAATCTGGCCCAGGCATTGATGTGCCGCTCCGATGTTCTGCTGCTGGATGAACCGACCAACCATCTGGATCTGGATGCCGTGATCTGGCTGCAGGACTGGCTGGAGAAATACCCGGGTACCTTGCTGCTGATTTCCCATGACCGTGATTTTCTCGACAGCATCACCGATCATATCATCCATATCGAACAACAAAGGGCAGATTATTATACCGGCAACTATTCCGCTTTCGAGGTCTTGCGTGCGGAAAAGCTGGCGCAGCAGCAGGCAGCCTATGCGAAGCAGCAGCGCGAAATAGCCCATATCCAAAGCTTCATCGATCGCTTCCGCGCCAAGGCCACCAAGGCGAGGCAGGCGCAGAGCAGGATCAAGTCGCTGCAGAAAATGGCCCTGATTGCCCAGGCACATGTCGATTCGCCATTTCACTTCCAATTCTCCAGGACGGAAAAATTACCCAGCCCGTTGCTGCGCCTAGAGGCTGTTTCTGTGGGTTATGGCGACAGCGATCTGTTCAGTGCTGTGGACCTTTCCATCGAACCAGGGGACCGGATCGGTCTGTTGGGTGCTAACGGTGCGGGAAAATCCACGCTGATCAAATTGCTGGCGGGAGAACTGGTACCGGGAACAGGTCTCAGGGAAGCGGCCGAAACGTTGCAGATCGGCTATTTTGCCCAGCATCAGCTGGAAC
Organism: Gammaproteobacteria bacterium; assembly: GCA_024511045.1. Taxonomy (GTDB): domain Bacteria; phylum Pseudomonadota; class Gammaproteobacteria; order Methylococcales; family Methylomonadaceae; genus JANEMG01. The sequence continues at coordinate 13,566 of JANEMG010000013.1, forward strand.
AGCTGCAAGCGACGGAAAGTCCGCTGTGGCATCTGCAAAAGATCGCTACCGATGCTACGGAAAAGGAGTTGCGGAATTTTCTGGGCGGCTTCGATTTTCATGGCGACAAGGTCCTGGAGCCGGTGGTGAATTTTTCCGGCGGCGAAAAGGCCAGGCTGGTTCTGGCATTGCTGGTTCATCGAAATCCCAATCTATTGCTGCTGGATGAACCGACCAATCATCTCGACCTGGAAATGCGCCATGCCCTGAGCATGGCCCTGCAGGACTATCAAGGCGCACTGGTGGTGGTGTCCCATGACCGGCATTTTCTGCGCTCGGTAACCGATCAGCTGCTGCTGGTCAGCGATGGTCAGGTCACGGCTTTTGCCGGTGATCTGGATGATTACCGCAAGTGGCTGGTGGAGAAGGGAAAACAGGTTCCGGCACCGGATCTGCAGGGTTCGGCGGCCCGTACTTCCCGAAAGGAAGTCCGGCAGCGGCAGGCGGAAAGGCGGCAACAGCTCAGGCCGTTGCAGCAGGCGCTGGATCAAGCAGAACGCATGGTGGAAAAATTGCATGCCGATCAGCAGCACCTCCAGGATCAACTGGCCGATCCGGAAATTTATACAGAACAAGGAAAAGAGCGGCTGAAAAAGCTGCTGTTGAAAAAAGCCGAGCTGGACAAGACACTTGCAGAAGCCGAGAGCGACTGGCTGCAGGCAAGCGAAAAACTGGAACAACAACAATAAAAATCACCTCTGGATATGCTGGAAATCATCAAATTATTCAAAGATATCTGTCTTTTCAAACGGGGGCCTCAAGAGGTTCCGCATTCACTGGTTCTGTTATGGATGCTGCTGGCAGTGAATGCCGCCGTCAGTTTTCTGGCGCTGTATCTGAGTGCGGGTTTTCTGCAGACACTCCTGCAAATCGTCGTCAGCCTGCTGCTGTTAATGGCTGGAAGCTACGTTATTCTGGCTATCGGCGGCAAGCTGGGGCGATTTTGTCAAACTGCCAGTGCCTTGCTGGGAGCGGACACGTTTATCAGTTTTTTCGCTCTGCCGGCCTTGGCAACACTGGCTGCAGGACGCGGCTCGGTGATTGTGTATTTCTATCTGCTGGCACTGATGATCTGGCACTGGGCGGTGGCGGGTCATATTTTCCGGCATGCCCTGGACAAATCTTTATTTGTCGGTCTGGCAGTGGCCTTTTTGTACATCGCAGCAGCCTATCAAATAATGGCGATGCTGTTGAGCCATATGCAAAACTAAAAATTGATTTTGGCTGGTTGAATGCTGCGCACCCTGTGGATGCGCTGTC
>JANEMG010000208.1 GCA_024511045.1 Gammaproteobacteria bacterium
GTTCTGGCGCTGTGGCATTACTTCTGGCTGGTCAAGGAGGACTACGGCGAGCCGCTGTTCTACAGCGTGCTGGTCTTGCTGCTGCTTGGCTTCCGGTTGGCGCAGGCGTTCAGGAAATTGGGGTGGGCCAGTGTGCTGTTTTTTTTGAATGTAACCCGTTGGTGATCAAAAGCACGCATATCACGTTCTGTCCGCCTTTGCCCCCCCTTGTAATCAGATATAATTTATGAGTATGAACATTTCAGGGAAGTTTTTGAGGATTTTATTGACTACGATTATTTCAGGAGCAAAGCATGAAAAAAATTATCTATACTGGCGCCAGCATACTGGCATTTACTTTCAGTTGCACATTTACTGTTCAGGCCGCTGACCTGGGTATTGAAAAATGTATTGCCAATACCCAGCAGAAAAAGACCGGCGATTTCGTTAAACTCGAAAAGCTCAATGTTGATGGCAAGGCCGTTTACGAAATCGAAATCAGAGATGAGAACGGTTTTGAATGGGAATTCATGTGCGACGCCCAAAATGGGAAAATTTTCGAGACTGAATCAGAAGTCAAATCTGCAAAAAGCAAGGCTTTCAAGAGCAAAGCGAAGGTCACTGAAGAAGATGCCATAGCTATTGCGTTGAAGGCGCATCCGGGTGTTATTCAAGAAGTCGAATACGAAATTGAAAGCAATGGCGATGCAACGTATGAATTCGATATTATCGACGGTAACGGTAAAGAGACAAAAGTCGAGGTCGATGCCGCTACAGGAAAGATTATCGAAGTCAGCATTGAAGAGTGGGAAGTCGGCGAAGAGCCCGATGAACGCCGCTGAGTGCAACTCCTCAGTTTTTTGTCCGATTGGTGGGGTGAATGCTGCTGTATTCACCCCAAACAACCGACCTGCCTTTGACCTGACAACCAAAACCAAGGGACTGGTTCCAAGAGCAAATTAAAAGTTCCCACGCTCTGCGTGGGAATTCATCGCAGGACGCTCCGGCGTCCCGCGACGTGGCGGCGCTTGTTGTGCAACGATACAGAGGCGCTGCTCCGCTAGCGGATGTCGAAGCCTGAAAACTGACCGCCGTTCTGTGTTTCTCCGACGCTGACATCGTTGACCCGGGCCATCATCGGGCCCCGGCGGCACCAATCGAGAAACTGCTGCAGCGCCTGCTGTTCGCCTTCGGCAACGATTTCCACACGGCCATCGGGAAGGTTTCTGGCGAACCCCCGCACACCCAGCAGATCGGCCTGTTTTTTTGCCGAGGCACGGAAAAACACGCCCTGGACTTTCCCGGCAACGATGATTTTTATGCGCTGCTGCATTTTTCAATCCTCCAGCAATGATGAATCCTGGGATTTCTGACGAAATCCTCGGGAATGGTCTGGGCGCTGATATCCGTCAGCCGCAGCGGCTGTAAACCCTGTTGGTCCATCTTGAAGCGGCGGAAATTGGTGGAAAAATACAGTATTCCACCGGGAGCCAGCAGTTCTGCAGTCACTCTGATCAGCTGCTGATGGTGCTGCTGGATGTCGAAGGCCTGATCCATGCGTTTGGAGTTGGAGAAAGTCGGCGGGTCCAGAAAGATCAGATCATACCGCCCCTTGCCGTAAGCACGTCGGGCCGCCTCGTCCAGCCATTCCAGGCAGTTGGCCTGGATGAATTCATGTCGGCCCTGCAGCTTGTTCAGCTGCAGGTTTTTCTTCGCCCAGTCCAGATAGGTCCTGGACATATCCACGCTGGTGGTGCTTAGCGCTCCGCCCCTGGCGGCATGGATAGTGGCCGCGCCGGTGTAGCAGAACAGGTTCAGAAAACGTTTGCCCCTGGCCTGCTGCTGGATCATCTGCCGGATGGGGCGGTGATCGAGAAACAGCCCGGTATCCAGATAGGTCTCGAAATTCACCAGGAACAGGCAGCCGTTTTCCTCGACGACATGGAACTCGCCCGGGGTCGACTGCTTTTCGTACTGCTCGCTGCTTTGCTGGCGGCGGCGAACTTTCAGGAAAACGTGGTTTTTTTCCACCTGCAGCAGCGTCGGAATCACCGCCATGGCCTCGGCCAGGCGCTGATCGGCCTTGCGCCTGTCGATGCTCTTCGGGGCGGCGTATTCCTGGACATTGACCCAGGTCTTCTCACCCTGGTAGACATCGATGGCCAGCGCGTATTCCGGCAGGTCGGCATCGTAGAGCCGGTAGCAGTGGATGTCGTTGCGCCGGGCCCATTTGGAGAATTTTTTGATGTTCTTCTGCAGGCGGTTGGCAAACATTTCCGCGCCGGGCGAGGAAGCCGGTTGCTGGCTGGCCCTGCCTACCTGGTCTAAACGTTCCTGCTCGGTCCTGTTTTTCGGCTGAAAGAAATTCGCCGGGTCGATGTCGAGGCGCAACAGTTTGCATTCCAGGGCGCCGTTGTAGAAAGTGACCGGCTTTTTTGAACGGATGCCGAGCTGGAATCCCAGTTCCGGGTCGCTGATGATGATGGCCGCCTGCCAGCCCTGAAAGTTGTGCTGCAGAACAGCACCGAATTGCCGGTACAGTTCGGCCGTCTGCTGCTCATCACCCAGTCGCTGGCCATAGGGCGGATTGCAGACGACCAGACCGGGATGCCAGCTTTCGGCAGGGCTGACGGCATCGATCTCCCGGCGTTCGACATGGATCCTGCCCTGCAGGCCGGCGCGCTGGATATGTTCCAGCGCGGCATTGACTGCCTGCCGGCTCTGGTCGAAGCCGGCGATCACCGGCAATTTTTCCAGACCGGCTGTCTTTCTCTGTTCGGCCTCCCGGAGCAGTTCCTGCCAGCTGTCGGCGTCATGCTTGCGCCAGCCGAGAAACCCGTAATAGTCACGCAGCAGGCCGGGAGCATAGTCCGCGGCAATCATTGCCCCCTCCAGCAGCAGCGTGCCCGAGCCGCACATCGGGTCCAGCAGCGTGCCATTGCCCTTGGCGATTGCCGGCCAGTCGCTGCGCAGCAACAGCGCGGCGGCCAGGTTTTCCTTGATCGGAGCGGTCACCCGCGTGGTTCTGTAGCCGCGCTGGTGCAGGCTGGTTCCGGAAAGATCCAGGCTCAACTGGGCGCTGCTGCCCTGCAGATAAAAATTGATGCGGATGTCGGGGCGTTCCAGGTCGATATCGGGGCGCTGCTGAAATTTGTCGCGCATCTGGTCGACGATGGCATCCTTGACTTTCAAGGACCCGAAATGGCTGTTGCTGATGGCGGGGCTGTTCTTTACGCTGCAGCTGACCGCAAAGCTGCCGTCCGGGTCGAGATGTTGCGCCCAGTCGATGTTCCGGACTTCCCGGTAAAGGTCTTCCTGGGAATCGACGCTGAAGCGCTTCAGCACCAGCAAAACCCGGTTGGCGCAGCGGCTCCACAGGCAGAGGCGATAGGCGGTCTGCAGCGAGCCGGTAAAGGCCGCGCCGGCAACGGTGGCCTTGATGTTTTCCGCCCCCAGATTCTCGAGTTCCCGGACCAGCAGCGATTCCATCGCTTTCGGCGCCGTGGCGAACAGCTGGCAGGTGGTCATTATGGCAGACAAAAAAGCCCTGTCGCAGTGACAAGGCTTTGATTTGACAAAGACATTGGATCAGTCGACTTTGAGCAATTCGACATCGAAGATCAAGGTGGCATTGGGGCCGATATCGCGTCCGGCACCGCGTTCACCGTAGGCCAGATCGGAGGGAATGTAGAAACGGTATTTGGCGCCTTCCTGCATCAGTTGCAGGCCCTCGGTCCAGCCGGGAATGACGCGGTTCAGCGGGAATGTCGCGGGCATGCCGCGTTTATAGGAGCTGTCGAATTCATTGCCGTCCAGGGTCGTGCCCTGGTAATGCACCGTCACCTTGCTGGTGGCGGTCGGTTTGGCGCCGTTGCCTTTCCTGAGAACTTCGTATTGCAGGCCGCTGTCGGTGGTGACAACGCCTTTTTTCCTGGCGTTCTCGGCAAGGAAGGCAGTACCTTCGGTCTGGTTTTCCTGTGCAGACTTTGCGCTGGCGAATGAGAACAAGGCCAATCCCAATGTGATGGTTAAAACGGTAATGAACAGATGTGGGAATTTCCGCATTTTTTCCTCCTCGAATAATGCCGGGGCCATTCTACCAAAAAAACCAGCCGCTGCTTTCTAATTCCTCCTGACAGGCGGTCAGCTGGCGTTGATATTTTTTTGCCTGACGCGTGACCTTGCCGGCCGTCTTCAGCAGCCAGGGTTTTTGCAGATAGCTCTTTCGCTGGTAGCCGGCATGTCCTTCATGGTAGGCGAGGTATTGATTTTTTATGTCGTCCTTGGCTATTCCCAGTTTTTCATTGCTGACTGTGCAGTACCAGCCGATGAAGTCCACAGCATCACTGAAGTCGTCGCGGTCTGCCCACCAGCTGCCTGCTTTTTTCTGGTACCATTCCCAGGTGCCGTCCTGGGCCTGAGCATAGCCATAGGCGCTGCTGTCGCGGAACCACGGGATAAAGCCCATGAGCCAGGGGCGTGGCGGCCTGGCATCGGCGACGAACCGGGATTCCTGATGCATGAAGGCCATTTGCATGGCGATCGGTATGCCCCATTTGGCATGGACTTCCTGACTGCTTTCATACCAATCGTCCTTCTCACGGAAGATGGAACAGATGTTTTCGGTATTTTCCGGCGGGGCGGTGATGCAGCCCGATAAAGCGGACAGAATGGCAAGCAGGAACAATCTTTTCATGACAGAATCCGGCAAGCGGTTTTTTCACGGGATAGTGACTATTGTACTGAATCGTTGGCGGCAGTGTAGCATAGGAAATGCGTTGGCAATGCCCTGGTTGATAACCACAGAGAACACAGAGGGCGCAAGAGAACACAGAGGGCGCAGCGTATGATGTGATGCCTCTGCATTTTTCAGTTGCAGTGAATCAGCATCGGCTATCTCCGGGTCAGGCAACGGCTAAAGCTAATGGACTCCAGCTTTATTT
>JANEMG010000209.1 GCA_024511045.1 Gammaproteobacteria bacterium
CCGGAACTGGCTCTTTGCCGATACCCCTCGTGGAGCGAAGGCCAGCGCCACCACCTACAGCCTGATCGAGACGGCCAAGGCCAATGGCAATGATGGAACAAGGTGCCGCGCGGCGCCTCGATCACGCCAATGCCTTTTTGCTGCATTTCTCCTTTTCTGACCAGCTCCGTGCCGGAGAGATCAGGATCTTCCAGCAGCTGCCCGATGGCTTCGGCGCAGTGCAGAAGCTCTATCATGCGCGCCCAGTGGTAGGCCAGAGTCGCCTGCATGAGTTCGCCACCGGCTGCAGCACGAAAAGCTTTTCTGGCTGCTTCAGCCAGTGGCGTGGGAAAAGTATCACAGTTGTCCCGCGCCAGAGGCCCCACGCGATAGCTGCCCTGCTCCGGCCCCAGGGGCTGGATATAGGGGAATTTCATGTAGGTCCAGGATTTGATCTGTTCGCGGATGACGTTTTCATAGTCCCGGTAATCCACATCATCGAAGTACAGGCTGCCATCCGCCTGCTTGAGACGCAGCCTGCCGTGGTAGAGATCGAACTGGCCGCCGTCACCCACAAGGCTGAGCATGTTGGTGGGGTTGGTGGCAAAACCCTGATTATCGGGCGCTTCTTCGAACAGGCGAATGGCCAGTTCCAGGGCTGCCTGCGCCCAGGCGGTGATCTGACTGATATCCTCCCTGAGGAAACTGCGTTCGGTATGACTGAGATTCTTGTTGATGCCGCCGGGAATGGCGCCGGTACCGTGTATGCGCTTGCCGGCGGTGAGGCGAATCACTTCCTGACCGTACTTGCGCAGCAACACTCCCTGTTTTGCGATATCCGGATAGTCCGCCAGTACACCCATGATGTTGCGATGGGCGACCGTGTCATCGTAACCGAACAGCAAATCCGGCGAGGCAAGATGAAAAAAGTGCAGCGCATGGGACTGCAGCGTCTGCCCCAGGTGCATGAGGCGGCGCATCTTTTCCGCGGTGGGGCTGAGTTCATTCACGCCAACGAGCTGGTCCAGTGCCTTGGCTGCCGCCAGGTGATGGCTGACCGGACAGATGCCACACAGCCGCTGCACCAGCACCGGCGCCTCCCAGTAGGGACGCCCCTGAATGAACTTTTCGAAGCCGCGGAATTCACTGATATGCAGGCGCGCCTGCCGGATGTGATTCTGCTCATCCAGCAGCAGGGTCACCTTGCCATGACCTTCCACCCGGGTGAGCGGATCGATGGCTACGCGACGCAGGCCTTTGGTGTCGGCGGCAGTTTCCAGTTGTTTGATGTCAGTCATAGTGGATCTGGCTGTAGGTGAATTCGATGGGCTGCCCGTTGAGCAATTGATTCAGGAAAGTCCAGAACATCTCTGCCGGTGGCGGGCAACCCGGCAGGAAATAATCGATCTTCACCACTTCGTGCAGCGGATGGATCTTGTTCAGCGGCAGGGGGATTTCGGGATCGCCGGGGATCTGTGGATCGGTAACGCCTACCCCTTCGACATACGCTGTTTCCAAGCATTCCTTCAGGGTAAAACTGTTGCGCATGGCGGGAATGCCGCCATTGATGGCGCAGGCTCCCATGGATACCAGGATGTCGCATTTTTCCCGGAACTCGCGCAGCAGTTCATAATTTTCCGTATTGCCCATGCCACCCTCGATGAGTCCGATGTCACAGTGCCCCAGGGTTTTGATGTCTGTCAGTGGTGTACGATCGAATTCAATCTTTTCGCTCAGTTCGATCAGGCGTTCATCGATGTCGAGAAAGGACATGTGACAACCGAAACAGCCCGCCAGTGAGGTCGTGGCAATTCTGATACGCTGACTCACGATGATTCCTCGTGATCGGCCACATCACCCGCCAGGCTGATGGGCTTCTGGTCGTAGGGGCGCTTGCCTATGGGAATGTTGTAACCCAGATTCCTGGGCAGTATCGCCCCCGTGGGACAGACATGGGCAGCCTTGTCGGTGACTTCCAGGTCGCTGTCCCTCAGTTTTCCAGTGGATGAATTTATCTGCAGATGCGCGTGAATACCGCGGTCGGCGATGGAGAACACATTCTTGCCATCGGCTTCCCGGCTGGCGCGTACGCAAAGCTCACACAGGATGCAGCGGTTGTAGTCGATGGCAATATCAGGATGGGAGGCATCGACTGTCCGCTGCGGGTAGAAATAGGTGAGCTCCGGAGCCAGCATGCCGCAGTAATAGGCCACCGCCTGCAGCTGGCAGGCGCCGCTCTTTTCACAGGCAGGACACACGTGATTGCCTTCCACAAACAACATCTGCAGCAGTTCCCGGCGTTGTTCCTGAAGTTCATCCGTGTGGCTTTCTACCTCCAGACCCTCGGCTGCGGGCGTGGTGCAGGCAGCCAGATGCCGGCCGTTGCTCCTGACCACGCACAAACGGCAACTGCCATGGGGTGTGAACTCGGGGTTGTAGCACAGATGAGGTATATAGACGCCTGCTTCCATGGCAGCTGCCATAATCGTCTGGCCTTCCCGAAAAGGCAGCCGCACACCGTCGATGCTGAAATGACCGATGCGCCCTCCCAGCCTGGCCGCTGCTTTCAGGTTCATGACTTTGCTCCTGAGTCAGCCAGTGTTCTGGCTTCCTGCAAGGCATCTTCCAGAATGAAGGCCGGTTCGAACTGTGTCGAGGCCAGTCTGTCTTCATACATCGAGGGGAAATTTTTCAGGCTATCCAGCAAGGCATTGGGTGCGGTGGCGCCCAGGCCGCAGTGGCTGGTGACTTTCATCAGCGTTCCAATCTGTTGCATCTTCTCCAGGTCCAGCCTGCTGGCCCGACCGGAAAGCAGTTTGTCGAAACGCTTTTGCAGCAACGAAGTGCCCACCCGGCAGGGTGTGCAGAAACCGCAGCTTTCATGGACGAAGAATGCGATGAAGTTGCCGATGATTTCAGGCAGATCACGGCTCCTGTCAAAGATCATGAAGGAGCCTCCGGTTGCCACGTCATCGAAGCTGATGCAGCGGTCAAAGTCTGTTTCACCAATCATGGTGCCTGCAGCACCGGCGACCTGCACCATTTGTGGATCATCCGCGCCGCAGTCTTCGAGAATTTTCCTGATGGACGTGCCAAAGGGATATTCGTAGACGCCAGGCTTGGCGCAGTCACCGGAAATGCTCAGCAGTTTGGTGCCGGTGGAAGTTTCCGTGCCCCGGCTGAGGAACCAGTCCGCACCCTGTTCCATGATCATCGCAGCGGCAACAAAACTTTCCACATTGTTGACCACGGTAGGCAGTCCGAGATAGCCCGCATTCACCGGAAACGGCGGTCGGATGCGTGGAATACCGCGCTTGCCTTCCAGAGATTCCAGCAGTGCAGACTCCTCCCCGCAGATGTGCCCCTGCCCCCAGGTGAATCCGGATGTCGAAATCCCCGCCCAGCAGCCCCTGCCTGCGGCAGGCTTCCAGCTGTGACTGCAGAGCCGGAAGCAGATAGCGGTATTCCCCTCGCAAATAGATAAAACCTGTAGCAGCACCAATCGTCAAGGCACACAGCTGCATCCCCTCGATGAGCCGGTCAAAGAAATATTGCAACAGCACCCGGTCCTTGAAGGTACCGGGCTCGCCTTCATCTGCGTTGCAGACTACTACCCGGTCCTCTGCGGGGGTGGCGCGACAGAAGCGCCATTTTTTTGCGGTGGGAAAACCTGCCCCGCCCCGGCCGCGTAAACCGGCCATTTCCAGTTCATCGAGCACTGCTTCGCCGCCAGTCTCACGGGCGCGATGCACCGCCGCACCGCTGGTGAAACCGGTCTGTAACAGGATATCCTCGCGCTAGATATTGGCATCCACATCGAACAGCTCCCGGGGCCACTGATCAAGGGGCTGAGCGGTTCCGATAAGGCGGGCGATGGTAGCGATTCTGTCAGCGGTCAGCCGGGGTATGGCCAAACCATTGACCAGCATGGCAGGCCCCTGGTCACTCATGCCGGTACAGGAAGTGAAATCAAGGCTCAGACGCTGGTCTTCGCGGGTCGTGCCCGGTTCTATGTCGAGCAACCGGCAAAACTGCCTGATCAGCTCGTGGCTGCCCTGAAAGCGGTCGGTGATATTGTCGCTGAACAGCACATCATACTGCCCATGAGGCACCAGATGCAGAAAGGAATAGAATTCGACGACTCCCCGGATTTCCACCACGGCAAGGCCGGATTTGTCCGCCAGCCGTTCGAGTACCTCATCGGGAATACCACCACGCAACCGATCCTGGATTTCGATCAGCACCTGCAGCAGATTGGATGAAGTTGCCCCCCAACGCTGCCAGACGGTTTCACAGATTGTGCCCGCATCGGTATTCACATCATTCCTTCCTGTTGAAATCCGCAATGGCCCGGGATGAACGCAGCTGTCCCTGCAAGTGTTCAGCGATCTGCCAGACTTGAATATAGCAAAAGGATACCGAAGGTGCTTTCATATATTCCAGGGCAGAATCTCGATCGTTTCCAATGCCCCGGAACAAGCGAGACCGGCCAACTGTAAGGTCAACTGGATATCTGATCGTAACTGGCGCAATAATATGCAGTACCCATCTTGATGGGTTGAAATCGAACACAAGTATCAGAGCCGGGATGGAAGTCAACATTATGCATCTGCGGCATTGCGGGTGATGAACTGGACTGTGAGCAGGTGATGGCTATTGCCCGGGCCTTCGGCGATACTGTCCGGGCAGGGCCGGAATCCGAATCCGTATTGTCACTATGCCGATGGTTCAGCCGACTGCCCTGAACCCCGGCCAGAGAAAATGCCATGACAAGCGTGTCTTCGACCTCGTGATAGATTTTGGGACATCCCAGTCCCCAAAATCGACTCGGCCTTTGACAACCTATTGGTGCCCCAGCCGTCCTGGTCACCAAGCA
>JANEMG010000210.1 GCA_024511045.1 Gammaproteobacteria bacterium
ATACGTAATTATTGAGAATCATTCGCATCCACAGGGTGCGCAGCATTCAACCAGCCAAAATCAATTTTTAGTTTTGCATATGGCTCATCAGTATGCAATTGCTTTCCGGCCTGCTTTTGCTCGGAAGCTTGTTGCCCGAGGTCGAGGCTTCCCGGTATTATTGGCGGCATGGCCAGGCACTGGGCAGCAGAGCATATTGGCTGGGCCAGGAAACTCCGGGCAGTAAAAGCTACTGGGAAAACAATGCCGGCGTGGGCAGTAAAAAATATTGGGAAACGGGTAAAGCGCCTGGCAGTCGTTATTACTGGGAAAATGGCAAGGCAGCCGGAAGCCGGTATTACTGGAAGAACGGTACCGGGCGGGGCAGCAACTATTACTGGCTCAAGGGCAATGGCCCGGGGAGCAGACATTATTGGCTCAACGGCAAGGACTCCTCGGGCTATCTGGTGGTCATCTTTCTTGCGGTCGGCCTGATCGATGAACAGGGCAATATCGTTTCTGATCTTTAGCCGCCTGTCCAGCCGGAATGCCGCTGCATCAGGCCGGCCTTCAGCTATGTTGGCGGATGCGGGTCAGGCGGTTTCAGAATGGTGTTCTGCGGCGGCTTGCTGGTATCTGGTTCAGGATAATCCAGCGTGTAGTGCAGGCCGCGGCTTTCCTTTCTGTGCTGCGCGCAACGGATGATCAGTTCCCCGACGATGACCAGGTTGCGCAGCTCCAGCAGGTCGCTGGTGATTCTGAAATTGCCATAATATTCTGCGATTTCGTCCTGCAGTAATTCGATGCGATGCATGGCCCGGGCCAGGCGCTTGTCGGTTCTGACGATGCCGACATAATCCCACATGAAGCGCCGCAGTTCATCCCAATTGTGGGAAACCACCACTTCCTCGTCCGAGTCGCTGACCTGTGATTCATCCCAGGGGGGCAACACCGGCGGTGCCGGAATTTCGTCGAGTATTCTGCCGATATCCTGGCTGGCCCGTTCAGCGAAAACCAGGCATTCCAGCAGGGAGTTGCTGGCCATGCGGTTGGCACCGTGCAAGCCGGTACAGGCCACTTCGCCGATGGCATACAGTCCCGGAACATCGGTACGCGCATAGCTGTCCGTCAGTACCCCGCCGCAGGTGTAATGCGCCGCCGGGACGACGGGAATGGGCTGTTTGGTGATGTCGATGTTGAATTTCAGGCAGCGCTGGTAGATGGTCGGGAAATGTTCCCGGATAAAACTGCCGGATTTGTGGCTGATATCCAGATAGACGCAGTCGATGCCGTGCTTCTTGATCTGGTCATCGATGGCGCGGGCGACGATGTCTCTGGGCGCCAGTTCCTCCCGGGCGTCGTATTTGTGCATGAATGGCGAGCCATCGGGCAGAATGAGTTTGCCGCCTTCGCCCCTGACCGCCTCGCTGATCAAAAATGAATTGGCATCGGGGTGATAGAGGCAGGTGGGATGAAACTGGATGAATTCCATGTTGGCGACGCGGCAGCCCGCCCGCCAGGCCAGAGCGATGCCGTCGCCAGTGGAGACATTGGGATTGCTGGTGTACAGATAGACTTTGCTGGCGCCGCCGGTGGCCAGTACCACGATGCGCGCGGCAATGGCGTGGATCTGGTGTTTATTGTTGTCCAGCACATAGGCGCCGACTGCCCGCTGGTTTTGCAGCCCCAGTTTTTTGCCGGTGAGCAAGTCGATGACGTTATGGTTTTCGAACATGTGAATATTCGGGTGGGCGCGGGCTCTCGCTATTAGGGACAGGGAGATGGCTTTGCCCGTGGCGTCGCCGGCATGCACGATGCGCCGGTGGGAATGACCGCCTTCACGGTGCAGGTGCAGTTGCCTGTTGCCGTTCCGGGTCTGTTCTTCGGTAAAGGACACACCCTGTTCGAGCAGCCAATTGATGCATTTCTTGCCGTTTTTTACGGTCAATTCGACGATTTCGGGGTTGCAGAGTCCGGCGCCGGCATTCATGGTGTCCTCGATGTGCGAGGCGATCGAATCGTGGGCGTCCAGTACGGCGGAAATGCCGCCTTGGGCATAAAAGGTGCCTCCATCGGTCAGGGCAAATTTCGACACTACGGCGACATCGGCCTTGTCCGCCAGTCTGAGTGCCAGACTCAAGCCGGCGATACCGCTGCCGATTATGAAGACATCGTATGTTCGTTGCGGCATGTCAGGTGAGGGGATGAAATTTCATTTTTTGTGAGAATTTGCTGCAAATTTGGTTTTATTATTTAGATACTTTCCGCACTTGAAAATTTAGCAGCCAGAAACAGCCGGATAATAGAAACATATCACATATTAACAAATGCTTATGGCATTTTCTGGTGCTACTGTTTTGCTAAATTATGATTTGCCAACGGTAGATTTAGGATAATAAAGCTTTTATATGGAAATGAAAATCTTTGGCCGGTACTTTTTTCATCTGGAGTGTTCCTGAAAATATTCCAGAATTCTTAGAACTTATACGGTTCTTTCCTGTCCATCCATACAGCGATATGTCTTAGTGAACGACCAGGCACTGACGAGTGAACAGATTGATCGAGAACTGGTCCTGCGGGTGCAGCAGGGCGACAAGTCTGCCTATGATCATCTGGTCCGGAAATATCAGCACAAGATCATCCAGATCGTGAATCGTTATGTGAAAGATCCCAGCGAGGCACAGGATGTCGCGCAGGAATCCTTCATCAAAGCGTATCGTGCGCTGAACAATTTTCGCGGTGACAGTGCTTTCTATACCTGGCTTTACCGGATCGCCATCAATACGGCGAAAAATTATCTGGTTTCCAGGGCCAGGCGCCATTCACAGTATGAAGTGGATGTTCAGGAGGCCGAACAGATTGGCAATATCCCGCAATTGCGCAGTCTGGAAACACCCGAGCAGCAGTTGTTCAATGAGGAAATCATTGCTGCGATCAAATCGGCAATCGACAAACTGCCGGAAGAAATGCGCATGGCGATCATGTTGCGGGAGTTCGAGGGATTGAGCTACGAGGAAATTGCAAAGGCAATGGACTGTCCGGTAGGTACGGTGCGCTCGCGAATCTTCAGGGCTCGTGAGGCAATCGATAACAAATTGAGCCCATTGCTCGACAATCGGTGAGTTTCGATGCAGGAAGAATTACACTGTAAAATTTCTCAATTTATTGATGACGATCTGGCCGTCGACGAGGCCTTGGATCTGTTGCAACAAATCATTGATGATCCTGGCCTGGAGGCAAAACTGTATCGCTACCAAATTGCCAGTCAGGCACTCAAGGCGGATTTGCATATCCCTCCCGATGCACATTTCGTGAAACGGGTCAGTCGCCAAATTGAACGGGAAAATATCCATTTCCTGCCACACAAGCTGCATCTCCAAAAAAAATCAAAAACCCTGCTGGCTGTTGCCGCATCAGTCGCCATCGTTTCCGTCATCATTCTCGGAGGTTTGTCCCAGACACTGGAACAGGACATTCCCGCACTGCAAATGGCGGCAAGCGTCGATACCGGAAAGCAGCATCAGAATGATCAACGGACTGAGGTTTCAGCAGAGCAGCCTTACCCCATCGATCCCCAGAATTACGACTATCTGGAGGCGCATCAGGGCATCCTGTACCCACCAGAATCCACATTTGCCAGAACAGCCAGCTACGGGCGGTAATGATGCTTTTCCGGGGTAACAAGCCTGTGTTTTTTTTCGCCATGCTGCTGTTGCTGCAGCCGGTCAGGGCGGAAGTCGACCAGGGCGAGGCGCTGGAAATGCTGGCCAGGATGATCCAGGCAAAGAAAACGCTCGATTATCAGGGCACCCTGGTTATCTACCCAATGCCAAGCTGGACGCGCTGAAGCTGTTTCACAGTGTGCATGGCGACGTCGAGCAGGAGCGGCTGGTAGCCCTGAATTCACCGATGCGGGAAATCGTCAGGGAGGGCGACAAAGTGGTTTGCGTTTACCTGGACAGCAATGAAGTGATCGTCGACCACCGGCCCGCACGTCAATCCTTCTTGTTCGACTTTCCGGAAGATTTACAGGAATTGAACAAATATTACCTTTTTGTCCTGGGAAAAAAAGAAAAAATAGCGCTGTTGCCTGCGCAACGCATCTCCATCGTTCCCCGGGATGATTTTCGTTATGGCGGCAGGGTCTGGATAAGCCTGGAAAACTTTTTGCCGTTGAAATATCAGTTGCTCAACGATGCCGGCATAGCTATCGAACAGGTGGTGTTTACCGAGGTGCAGCTCGACAGCGCTATGCCGCACAGTGACATACAGGCATTGGTCACAGCGGATAATGCGCAAACCCGGCATATTCATCGATTGACCAACCTGCCTTTTGCAGAAGCCAGTTTCATTCTGGAAAATGTGCCCGCCGGTTTTCGGAAAACGTTTTTTGCCCGGCGCAAAATGCATAATCGGGAGGCCCATGTCGAACATTTACTGCTCAGCGACGGGTTTGCAGCTGTTTCCGTGTATCTGGAGAAAAAGGACCAGAAATTGCAGTCCGGATTCAAAACCACCGGCTCGACCAATTTCTATACCCGTGACGTCGATGACTTTCAGGTCACGGTCATGGGGGAAGTGCCAGCGAAAACCGTCAAGTTCATTGCCGAAGGTGTCGTCCTGAAAGATCAGCAATAGTGCGGGTTTCACATTTGTCACAGGGTCATACCTGATTACCCGCAATCTTCAGTCATTTCCCAAAGTGAAAAACAGCGGTCAGGCAATGTCGCGTGGTAACTGTCATCCTGTGCTTATCACACAAAAAACAGGTGCTGCACTGTCGTCGGGATGACAGGATTTACAGGGTTTCAGCAAAGCTGAGGGGCAGACGTGAAGATCCATGAACCCAGGATGATG
>JANEMG010000014.1 GCA_024511045.1 Gammaproteobacteria bacterium
GGTTGATAACCACAGAGAACACAGAGGGCGCAGCGTATGATGTGATGCCTCTGCATTTTTCAGTTGCAGTGAATCAGCATCGGCTATCTCCGGGTCAGGCAACGGCTAAAGCTAATGGACTCCAGCTTTATTTGCTTCAGTGCCGTTTTCAAAAAAACGAATCCCTGTGTACTCTGAGTTCTCTGTGGTGAAAAAGAAAACCGCAGCCCGCAAGCCCGCTGTTATCCTTCCTGCCACGAAAGAGACGGTCCCTCAGCATGGGATAACTTCACATTCCAGACGTAAGCCTGAAAAAAACCCATAATGGCAGTGATTTAACGACTATAATTTTTCCAAACCCATCAATATGGCAATACAGGATGACAGGAAGGACGGCGGTTGCCTTTCCTGAAAAGGTCATTGAGGAGAATTGAATGTTGCAGGCCGAGAAAATTATCGAAAAACACTGGCATCGACAGGTTTGGTCTATATCGCGGGAAAAGAACGGGAGTTCATCGTCCGGAATCTGTCCATCACCGGTTTGCTGGGGGAAATGGAGCCGGAGTCGGATGGCGATGATGCCACGGAAGTCTTTAAGGCGGTGCGATCCGCATCCGCTGTCGATATCTACCTGCGGGAGATGCATCTGGCCGGGGAGGCGTCGGTGGTACGATCGGATCTAGTCGACTCACAGATCTATTTTGCCCTGGAATTCAAGAGCATTCTCTATGATGTCGATAACTATCTCTATAAAAGAAAGGCTTACCGGAAAAACATGAAGGCGCCGGGGACCATAGAATTCTCCGGAAAGAGTTATTACTTCAGCAGCGAAAATGTTTCCATCGAAGGCTTGATGATCCGCATACCCGGAAAACAGCCGCTGAAAAAAGGCGAAATCGGCAAATTCGACTTCGCAGCGCTGGATATTCGCGGAGAAGCCCGGGTCATCTGGGTGGAGCTGGATGGAGAAGGTGATACCCATCTGGGACTGCATTATGAACATCTGCAGAAATCCGGCAGCGATGGCTTGCCGGTTTTTGTTCATTGATCCCGCGGGTCGATAAAGGCCATGACTTCATGCCACCAGGCCTGTTTCGGGTGCATGGGCAGGTCATTGTGTCCGGACTGTTCAAACTCCCAAAGCTTTTTTTGTCCGGACAATGCATCGTACAGCTTCAGAGAACGGGCATTGGGAATGATATCGTCCTCATGGGCGATGATCATCGCGCTGTATCCCTGGTAATCACCCAGGTATTCAATGTTGTTGAATTTGTCTTTTACCAGCCATTTAGCCAGTAGATACCAGTAATGATGCTGGGCGACATTGGCCAGGCTGTCGAAGGGCGTGATCAGGGCAATGCCGGCCACAGGCACCTGTCCGGAAGCGACGATGCCGGCAACCACGCCGCTGCCCAGTGATTCCCCCCAGAGAAACAACGGTCCGGAAAATTCCTGCAAAACCATTTTCGTCGTCCGTATGCCATCGTCTATCAGTATTTTCTCACTGATCGGGCCGGGTCTTGCCCCATAGCCCGGATATTCGGCCAGGATGACCCGGTAGCCAAGCCTTTCCAGCGCATCGATATAGTAGGACCGGCGGATTGCCGAACCGGCATTGCCGTGAAACACCACGATGCTGCCTTTGCTCCCGACCTTCGTGTCCTGGCTGATAAAGCCCCGGTAGTTTTCCGCTGTTGGCCATGCCTGCAGGCCAAGCTGGGAAGCCAATTCAGCCAGCCGCTGTTGGGGAAAGGTTTCGGGGAAATAGATGATTTTCCGCTGCACCAGAAAAACCAACAGGAGAAAGAGCAGGTAGGTCAGCAGCAGGGATAGCATGGGCGAGGAGTTGGTGCGTTTTCCGGGAGGCATGCGCTCATCCTAACCAGACAGAGTCGGCCTGTAAAGCGGGGAATCCCGGACGCCAAGTGTAAATTCTCCAGACACATAACAGCATTCACCGGCAGCCTTGGATCTCCCGGCGGCGCTTGCGCCAGAAATCCTCGGCCAGGCTTTGCGCCTGCCGCTGGGTATCGGCTTTGCCCAGTAATTTCAGTGCGATTGCCGTCGTTCCAAGGACTGCGGCCTGGCCGAATTCATCATCGTGTTTCCCGCGCCAGACTGCCGCCAACAGCTTCGGGTCCAGGCTGTCCGGTTTGATATGTCTTCTCCGGAACAGGGCCGGCCATTGTTCTTCCGTTGCCTCGCCGTCGTGTACGCTTTGCACCAGGCAGGTCATGTCCGGGTTGCGTTCCGTTTCGCCGCCTTCACCCTTCAGCACCGCCATGTGCGGCTGCTTCAGCAGCAATGCCGCCTGCTGATGCACCGGCTGGTAGCCCGGATGGAATATTCCCTGAAAACTGTACGGGGCATGGCATGGATTGAGCATGCGCACCAGGGTATGCACTGGCGAACGCAATCCCAGCAATGGCCGCAGTTCGATGATCTCCTGCAGCCTGGGGCAGAAGCGTTGCAATGGCAGGTAGCTGAAATTGTGCTCCCGGATCTGTCCGGCAGCCTCTTCGATATTGCTGGCCGGGGCGATACCCAGGGAGTGCAGGGCATCCTCGGTATACAGCCTGGTTGGGGAGTGGCCACGGGCGCCGTGCATCAGAATGCGCGCACCGTTTTCCGCAAGCAGCAGGGCGGATAGCAGAAACCAGGGCAGGTGGCGGCGTTTGCCGGCATAGGAGGACCAGTCCAGGTCGACGCGGACGGCATCCGGCAGAAAGGCGAAGGAATCCTGGGCCGCCTGGACAAAACCGGCCAGTTCCCCGGGAGTCTCCTCCTTGACCCGCATGAGCATCAGGAAGGCGCCCAGTTGCACTGCTTCAACCTGGCCGGTCAGAATCATCTGCATGGCACTATAGGCCTCTTCCCGGGTCAAAGGACGGGAACCTCTCTTGCCCTTGCCGAGGATGCGGATGTATTCGGCAAAGGGGTGGTTTTGGGATTGCGTAGGCATTTTTTGCTAAGATCGACTGACGTTGATGATTGTTTTCGCAGAATTCTAGCACGGCCGGCTGAAGTACAGACAGGTTTCCCGGGTATCGGGCGAGGCTGGTTTCTGCCGTCATAAATTGCTATTCGGGTGCATCGAGATGAGACGATTGTTTTTCATTGCCGCCATTGCCGCCTTTGGGACAGTCCAGGGCGAAGTTTACAAGTGCACGACAGCGCAGGGGAAGGTCGTCTATCAGGACCACGCGTGCGCGGCGGCCAGCCGGGGAAAAGCGCTGCAAATCGAGCCCTTCGATGCGCAGAAAATAGAGCAGGCAAGGGAGAAACTGGCCCGTGAACTGCAGCAGCGGAGGGAGCTGGAGGCGCATCAGGAGGAGCTGCGCCGGCGGCAGAGAGTGCTGCAGGCGCTGGAGCAGCAGGCCGTCATCAACAGGCAGCTGCTGGACGAGACGCGCCTGCAGACCGAGGCTATCGAAAAAAATACCGAGGCGGTGCAGAGTGACAGCAACAAAACCGGCAATGTCTATTACTACCCGCTGCCCCGTCCCCGGCCGCCGGTGCACAAGCCGAAGCCGCATCCCCATCCCCATCCCTTGCCGCATCCCAGGCCGCCCCACAAGCAGCCCAGAACCCCGATGAAGACTTACAGGTAGTGGTCGATCAGCAGTATGGCGAACATTACCATCAGGTATACGATGGAGTAGCCGAAGGTCTGCATTGCTGTTTTGTCATCCTTCCTGATCATCATCTGGATTGCGTAGTAGATGAAACCCAGGTTGAAAGGCACGGCCACGGCCAGATAGACGAGACCGCTCATGCCGGTCAAATAGGGCAGCAATGCCACGAGCAGCAGCAGGATGGTGTACAGCAGGATCTGCAGGCGGGTGAATTCCGGGCCATGTGTTACCGGCAGCATCGGAATTTTCACTTTTGCGTATTCCTTGCGTTTGGCGATGGCCAATGCCCAGAAATGCGGCGGCGTCCAGACGAAAATGATCAGGAACAGCAGCAGGGCATGGGGATGCACTTCCCCGGTCATGGCACACCAGCCCAGCACTGGCGGGGCTGCTCCCGCTGCGCCGCCGATGACGATGTTCTGCGGGGTCATGCGCTTCAGGTAAACGGTATAGATGATCGCATAGCCCACCAACGACAGAAAAGTGAGGATGGCGGTCAGCATATTGACCTTGATGATCAGCATGGCCATGGCGGTTGCGCCGATGAGCAGGGCGAAGCCAATGACATTGGCCGCGCTCAAATCGCCCTGGGGAAGCGGGCGATGCTGTGTTCTGGCCATCAGGGCATCGGCCTTCTGGTCGAGATAATGATTGATCGCTGCCGCCGATGAGGCGGCCAGTCCGATGCCAAGACTGGCGTAGAAAAAAGTCTCGAGCGGGGGAACTCCGGGCACGGCCAGGAGCATGCCGACCATCGCGGTAAAGACAATCAGGGCAACGACTTTTGGTTTGCAGAGTTCCAGGTAATTCCGCCAGGAAAACGTTGTGGTTTCGCTAGTCATAGATTATTGGCATCCCAAGGATTCTCTTTATTGTATAGAATAGGCGGGAATTTTTCGCTATTGTTGTAGTCCGAGACGAGGGTTTTTTGCAAATGAAGAGGAAGTCATGAAGTATCGATCAATCATACTATTGCTGCTGTTGCCGGTATTCGCCAGTGCCGGGCCGGTGAAAGTGCAGGAAAAAATTCTGGCCAACGGCTTGAAAATTCTTGTCAAGGAAGACCACCGCTCGCCGGTGGTCGTTACCCAGGTCTGGTACAAGGTGGGTTCCAGCTACGAACACGACGGGATCACCGGCATTTCCCACATGCTCGAGCATATGATGTTCAAAGGCACGGACCGGCATCCCGCCGGTGAATTTTCCCGCATCATCGCCGAGAACGGCGGCCAGGAAAATGCCTTTACCGGCCGCGATTATACCGCATATTTCCAGACCCTGGAGAAATCCCGCCTGCCGGTCAGCTTCGAGCTGGAGGCGGACAGAATGCGCAATCTGCATCTGTTGGAAAAAGAATTCGTCAAGGAGCGGCAGGTGGTGCTGGAAGAGCGGCACATGCGCACCGATGACAAGCCGCGGGTAAAAATGCAGGAGCATTTCATGGCCATGGCCTATCTTACCAGTCCCTATCGGCACGGTGTGATCGGCTGGCAGTCGGATATCGAGAATTATACGCTGCAGGATCTGGAGGACTGGTACCGGCGCTGGTATGCGCCCAACAATGCCATATTGGTGGTGGTCGGTGATGTCGTGCCGGAGCAGGTGTTCAGCCTAGCCGAAAAATATTTCGGGCCGTTGCAGCCGAGCGAAATCAAGCCCTTGAAACCCCGTCCGGAAGTCGAACAGCTGGGCATCCGGCGCATGACCGTGAAGCTGCCGGCGAAACTGCCCTATCTGCTGATGGGTTACAAGGTGCCGGTGCTGCATACCGCTGCCGAGCCCTGGGAAGCCTACGCGCTGGAAGTCCTGGCCGGCGTTCTGGATGGCGGCAAGGGGGGCAGGCTGCCGTCGCGCCTGGTGCGCGGCAGACAGATCGCCGTTTCCGCCGGCGCCGGCTACGATCTCGGCTTCCGGCTGACGGAGTTGTTCCTGCTCGATGCATCGCCGGTGGAAGGCAAGACGCTGGAGGATATGGAAACGGCCCTGCTGGGCGAAATCAAGCAGCTGCAGAGTGAATTGATCTTTGCCGAAGAGCTGGAACGCATCAAGGCGCAGGTTCTGGCCAATGCCATCTATGAACGCGACTCCATGTTCTATCAGGCCATGCAGCTGGGCATGCTGGAAGCGGTAGGGGTTGGCTGGCAGAAAGTGGATGAATATGTCGACAACATCAACCGGGTGACGCCCGAGCAGGTTCGCGAAGTGGCGAAAAAACACCTGGTGGAGGATCACTTGAGTGTCGTCTATCTGGATCCCCAGCCCATCATCAACAACAAACCAAGGAAAGTCATCAAAGGAGGCCGCCATGCGCATTAGTCTGTTGCTGTTGTTTCTTGTCCCGTTTACCCAGACCGTTGCCGCTGCGGCCAAAATCGAGCACTGGCAGAGTTCCCAGGGCAGTGATGTTTATTATGTGCACAGCGATGCCCTGCCGCTGGCGGACATCCGCGTGATCTTCGATGCCGGCAGCGCCAGGGATGGTAAACAGCATGGTATTGCCTCGTTCACCTCGGCGATGCTGGATACCGGTGCCGGGAAATGGGACGCTGACGCCCTGGCAAGGCGTTTCGAGAGTGTCGGCGCCCGGTTCGGTCGTGGGGCGTCCAGAGACAATGCCAGTCTGTCCCTGCGCTCCCTGACCGATGAAAAGCTCTTCGACAAGGCGCTGCAGACCCTGCAGGTGATACTGCAGGATCCGAAATTCAACGAAGCGGATTTTCAACGCAAGAAGGCAAGAATCCTGGCCGGCCTGAAGCGCCGCGAAGCATCGCCGGGCGCACTGGCGAGCATCGCTTTCTACAAGGCGATCTACGGCAAACATCCCTATGCTCATCCGGTTTCCGGGTTCATCGACACCATCGAGCCATTGCAGGTGGAAGATTTACGCGCCTTCTATCGGCGCTATTATGTCGCGGCCAATGCCATGGTGGTGATCGTCGGCGATTTTACCCGGCAGCAGGCAGAACAGGTGGCGGAAAAAATACTGGCGGGCCTGCCCAAAGGGGAGAAGTCGCAGCCGCTGCCAGTCGTGACCATGCCTGAAAAGGGCGGCTACCGGCATATCGACTTTCCCTCCAAGCAGACCCATGTGCTGTCCGGGATGCCGGTGCTGCAGCGCGACGATCCGGATTATTTCGCCCTGTACCTGGGCAATCACATCCTGGGAGGCAGCGGGCTGGTCTCGAAAATGTTCAAGGAAATCCGCGAAAAGCGCGGCCTCGCCTACAGCACCTACAGCTATTTTTCACCGCTGCTGCGCAAGGGACCCTTTGTCATGGGCCTGCAGACAAGCAACGACCAGACCAGGGAAGCCGTGTCCCTGCTGAACAAGACCCTGCAGGATTTCATCCAACAGGGGCCGTCCGAAGAAGAACTGGTCGCCGCGAAGAAAAATATCACCGGTGGCTTCGTCATGAACTACGATACCAACAGCGAACTGACCAATTACGTTGCCATGATCGGATTCTACAAAAAGCCCCTGGATTATCTGGATACCTTTCAGCAGCGTATCGAAGCCGTCAGCAGCGAGGATATCAAGGATGCCTTCCAGCGCCGGGTAAATCCCGGTCTGCTGCAAACCATCACCGTCGGCGATGGTTCCGACCTCGGCGAGACCCCGAAAAAGCAGTGAGAACCTATCCTGGATCTGCTGCGCTGCTGCCAGCGGCTGGTAACGCTTTGCAGTTTCGTGGCAAATAAAAGCGCTGCCAGGAAGAACAGGCTGCGCATCATTGCCGGGCAGTGGCGCAGCCGGCAGCTGCTGTTCGAGGATCTGCCGGAGTTGCGGCCGACGCCGGCGCGGGTCAGGGAAACCCTGTTCAACTGGCTGCAATACGATATCGCGGCGAGCCGTTGCCTGGACCTTTTTGCCGGCAGCGGCGCGCTGGGTTTCGAAGCCGCCTCCAGAGGTGCGCGGCGGGTGCTGCAGGTGGAACGCAACGCCGCGGCCTGCAGCCATCTGCGCCGCAACGCCGCTGCGCTGCAGGCAAGGCAGATCGAAATTGTGGAGCAGGATGTATTCACTTTTCTGAACGGCAGTCCTGAACCCTTCAGCGTGGTCTTTCTCGATCCGCCCTTCACCCAGAACCTGCTGCTGCCCTGCTGTCAGATCCTGGAGGAAAGAGGCTGGCTGGCGGAGGGAGCGAAAATCTACCTGGAGGCGGAAACCGGCCTGTCCCTGCTAGGTCTGCCGCAGAACTGGCGGCAGCTGAAGAGCAAAACGGCCGGCGAAGTGGCGTACCGGCTGTATGCCCGCAGCATGCAGGATAGTTGAGGGAAGGAGGGCTGCGTCTGACAGGGTTGCTGCCGCAACTTGTTGATTCCTGCCAACGGAGTAGGCGGGTCATCCCGACGAGAGGCGGGATCTTGATGATTCATTGCCCGTCAGGCTGGCAATTTCAGAGGGGGGAACGATGCCTGGCAGAACAATAAGTGTTGCGTTTCTGCTGCTTGCCGCTTCCTGTGCGCAAACGTCGCTGGAGACGGATGACAAAGACATGGCCAATGGCGTGAAATATGCTGTCGCCTACTGTCTGAGCAATACCTATGCAGGCTCGGAATTCGCAGCCGATGCACTCTATGTCTCCGGTTCCTACATACAGACGGGTCGATATGATCTGCCCGTCTACGAAGCCATCCGGGAATTTGTCGATGCCTGTCGACGAACCCGGTATTTGAGCAAGCACGACAGGAATCTGGATATCTGCAATGTCTCGATTTGTATGATGCAAAGGACTTGCAAGAACTGATCATGCAATCGGCTGGCAAGGCCGCGCCTTGAAATCTTTCCCTTGCGGGAAAGAACAGGCTTGCACTGGCAAGCGGGGCGCCAGTTCCGGCAGGCGGGGCTGAAGCATCGCTTCCTGAGGTGAAGTCCATCTTGACAAGATTTGAATAGCGGCAATCAATCCACACCGGGATTCTTTTTCGTATAAAATCTGCGTTTCTTTTGCTGGCTGACCGGAACTTCATGAACATTACTGCAATCTATCCTGGTACCTTCGACCCCATCACCAACGGGCATCTCGATTTGATTGCTAGGGCGGCAAAGATCTATGCCCGGGTGATCGTCGCCGTGGCGCACAACCAGGACAAGGGCCCCCTGTTCACGATCGATGAGCGTATGAACCTGGCGAAACAGATCACCACCAGCTACAGCAATGTGGAAATCATCGGCTTCGATACGCTGCTGGTGGACTGCGCCAAGGAACTGGGTGCGCAAGTCATACTGCGCGGCCTGCGGGCGGTTTCGGATTTTGAGTACGAGTTCCAGCTGGCCAGCATGAACCGCAGACTGTCTCCCGATCTGGAGACCATGTTCATGACCCCAGCGGAACAATATGAATTCATCTCGTCCAGCATGATTCGGGAGATCGCCAAATTGGGCGGCGATGTTTCCAGTTTCGTTCCCGATGTGGTGCGGCAGAAATTATTGGAAAAATTCAGTCAGGAGTAATTATGGCTTTGAAAATAGATGACGAATGCATCAACTGTGATGTCTGTGAACCGGAATGCCCGAACGGGGCCATCTCCCAGGGTGAAGAGATCTACGTGATCGACCCGGAATTATGTACCGAATGCGTGGGCCACCATGACACCCCGCAATGCATGGAAGTCTGTCCGGTGGACTGCATCGACAGGGATCCCGCCCGGGTCGAGGAGCAAGACAGCCTGTACGCCAAGTATCTGAAGTTGACGCAATAGCTCAGATGGAATGCGCGGTTTCGAGCCACGCCAGGCTATTCGTGGTACAGCCCTTGGGGATGTATTCGGCGCCCAGCCAGCCGCTATAGCCGGATGCCGCGATGGCTGCAAACAAACCTGGAAAATCGATGCTGCCGGTGCCGGGCTGGCCGCGTCCCGGGACGTCGGCAAATTGTATATGGCCGATTCCAGCGGCATGTTCAGTGATGAAAGCCGACACGTCCTCGTCCATCCTGCGCATGTGATAGATGTCGTACTGCATCTGCAGACCGGGATGGCCGATCTCGGCGAGAACGTCCAGCATCTGCCGGCCGGTATGGATGATGAAGCCGGGCATGTCCCTGTCGTTGATGGCCTCGAAGACCGTCTTGATGCCCAAGGGATGGAAGGCATCCAGCGCGTAACTGAGATTTTCCAGAAAGGTCTGCCGGTATTCCGGCAGGCGCCGGGAATCCAGGCAGCGCCCCGGCAAAACATTGATCACCTGCGGCCGCAGCAGCTGCGCATAGTCCAGCGCTTGTGCGACCGCTGCTTTGAACCGGCCGCGTTTTTCCGGTACCGCAGCCAGGCCTTCACCGCCCTGCAGCAGGTCGTCGGCATCGACATTGAACAGCACCAGCTGCAGGTGGTTTTCCCGCAGGCAATCCTGCAGCAGGGCGGCGTCATGGGAATAGGGAAACTGGATTTCCACGGCAGAAAAGCCATGCTCTCTGGCCAGGCGGAAACGCTCCGGCAGCGCCACTTCGGTGAACAGCATGCTCAGGTTGGCGGAAAAGCGCAGCCTGTCAGTCGGCATCGTACAGTTTGATCAATGTGGCAGGGTCCTGTTCGGCGTAGCCATGGCTGGCGTGCAGCTGCAGCAGCTGTTCGGCCAGTCCCGACATGGGTATGGCCTTGCCCTGCCGGGAGGCGACATCGGCGGCCATGTGCAGATCCTTGAGCAGCGTCCTGACCCGCCATTTGACCGGTTCGAAGCATTCGGCGGCCATTTCTGGCGCGACGATCTGCAGCGGCCTGGAATCGGCGAAGCCGCCGGCCAAGGCTTCGGGAATCTTCTCCACGGCGACCCCGGCCTGTTTCGCCAGGGACATCATTTCCGCAATCACCAGAACATTGCAGCTGACGATCATCTGATTGCAGATCTTCGTCATCTGCCCGCTGCCGGTATCGCCCATGTGCGTCAACTGCTTGTACAACGGCGCCAGCACCTGCCGGGCGATGGCGATATGTTCCGCCCTGCCGCCCGCCATGATCGCCAGACTGCCCTGTTCGGCGCCGGCCTGGCCGCCGGAAACCGGGGCATCGACCCAGCCCATGCCGCAGCGGTTTTCCAGTTCCCGTGCCAGGCGGCGGGTCGCTTCCGGGTGTATGCTGGACAGGTCGATGAGCAGTTTGTCCGGACTGCCATGTGCAACGACAGCATCCATGACCAGTTCTTCGACGGCTGCGGTATCGCTCAGGCACAGCAGCAGCACATCCGACTCGGCGACCAGCTGGCCCGGCGTCTTGCAGATTCTGGCGCCGGCTTCGGCGACCGGCGGCAGCTTGGCGGGGGTGCGGTTCCAGACATTGACGCGGCAGCCGGCCTCCAGCAGGCGCAGCGTCATGGGTTTGCCCATGATGCCGATGCCGATGAAGCCCAGTGTTTTATCATGTCTTGTCATTTGGTGATTCCTTGGTATATTGCCCATGGGTTACGGCCAATCTCCCGTGACAGAAAAGGGCGGAAACAGGTGTATTATCCGTCTGACCGAGAGCCTTGGGGAAACAGATTTTACCATGCAGGTAGGATGAGGGACGAAGTCCGACAATGGCGGCTGGTACTACATGTTATACAATACGTCTTCCAACTTATGAATCGCACCTTGGCAGGTACAGACATGCTCAAACCGTTGCGGACACTATTCATCCTGACAGCGCTGCTCGTCGTCAGCGCCTGTGCGACGGTTCCTTCAGGGCCTGGACGTACAGCGATTGCCAGCGCCCACCCTCTGGCGACAAGAGCAGGCTTCGAAATCATCGACAGGGGCGGCAATGCCTTCGATGCCGCCGTCGCGGTCAGCGCCGCGCTGGCGGTGGTGGAGCCGGCGGGGTCCGGTCTGGGCGGCGGCGGTTTCTGGCTGCTGCATCGTCAGGCGGATGACTACCAGGTGATGCTGGATGGCAGGGAGAAAGCCCCCCTGGCCGCGCATCGGGATATGTATCTGGATGCGGAAAGCAATTTCATCCCCGAACGATCCAAAGACGGCGCGCTGGCCGCCGGCATTCCCGGCACGCCGGCGGCACTGGCGCTGCTGGCCGAAAAATATGGCCGGCTGCCGTTGTCGGAAAGCCTGCAGCCGGCGATACGCTATGCCCAGCAGGGTTTCGTCATCGACGAGCGGCACAGGCGCCTGCTGCGCTTCCGCCGCCAGGTGCTCACCGCCGATCCTGTTGCGGCGGACATTTTTCTGGAAAACGGCGCTGTGCCGCAGCGTGGTGCGATACTGAAACAACCGGATCTGGCGGAAACGCTGGAGAAGCTCGCCGAATCCGGCCGGGAAGGGTTTTATGCCGGGGAAACGGCGGCGAAACTGGTGACCGGCGTGCAGGCCGCAGGCGGCATCTGGACGCTCGAAGACCTGGCCCGCTACCGGGTCGTGGAGCGCAGGCCCGTGCAGGGGGAATACCGCGGCATCCGCATCAGCAGCGCCGCGCTACCTTCCTCGGGTGGCATCGTGCTGCTGGAGGCATTGCAGATTCTGGCCGGCTACGATCTCTCCAGCCTGGATAACATCACCAGAAAACATCTGATCGTCGAGGCTCTGCGCCGGGCCTATCATGACCGCGCGCTGTACCTGGGCGACAGCGATTTCATCGAGGTGCCTGTGGAACGCCTGCTGGATGCCGATTATGCCACGGGTCTGCGCAGCGCCATCCGTCTGGACAGAAGCCTGCCCAGTACATACCTCTCGGACGATCTGCCGGAAGACCCGGAAGGCCGCCATACCACGCATTTCTCCATTATCGACAGCGAAGGTAACCGCGTGGCGGCAACCATGAGCATCAACTTTCCCTTCGGCTCGGCGTTCGTTGCACCGGGCACCGGAGTGCTGCTGAACGATGAAATGGACGATTTCGCCAGTCGCCCCGGGGCATTGAACGGCTACGGGCTGACCGGCGGCGAGGCCAACGCGATAGCGCCGGGCAAGCATATGCTGTCCAGCATGTCGCCGACCTTTCTCGACGACGGCGAACGCGTGGCGGTACTGGGTACGCCGGGCGGCAGCCGGATCATTTCCATGCTGCTGCTGGCGGTTCTGGATTTTGCGGCAGAAAACGGACCAGAATCCTGGGTTTCCGTGCCGCGCTTTCACCATCAGTACATTCCCGATGTCATCCAATATGAACCCGGTGGGCTGACTACGGAGGAAATCGAACAACTGGGGAAGCTCGGGCACCAGTTCAGGGAAGTCAGCTATCGCTATGGCAACATGCAGGCAGTGCAGTGGCACCGGCAAACCGGCCGGCTGGATGCCGCCAGCGATCCACGCGGTCTGGGCCGGGCGGAAGTCCGTTAGAAAGTATGCCGGACCAGCAGAAACAGCCCCGGATAGACCTGTGGTTCGGCAGGCTGGCGGCGGACGAGCGGCGCTGCGCCTTGCTGCAGCGCTTGCTGGATGATGAGCAACGCGGCAGGGCGGAGCAGTTCAAGACGCCGGTGCTGCGCAACAGGTATATCGAGAGCAGGGGGCTGGTAAGGGAAATCCTGGCGGAATATACCGGTGCTCCTCCCGAGACGCTGCGTTTTTCCCGGCAGCAGTATGGCAAGCCCTATCTGCCTGATTGCCCCGAATTGTCCTTCAACCTGTCCCATTCCGGTGGTTACATGCTACTTGCCGTCGCCAGGCGATGCCAGCTCGGCGTCGATATCGAGCAGGTCAAGAGCCGCGGGAATTTTGCCGGCCTGGTGAACAAGTGCTTTGCCGGACCGGAAATCGCTTGGTGGAAGGCGCTTCCTGAAAGCGAAAAAGTGCCGGCATTCTTCCGTCTCTGGACCCGTAAGGAGGCTTTCGTCAAGGCGACGGGCCGCGGTATTGCCCTGGGAATGCAGCATGTCGAAACGGACCCGGAAACACCGGGCGGATTCGTGCAGATTCCGGAACCATATGGCCGGCCGGAGCACTGGCGACTGGTGGACCTGGATTTTAGGCAGGATCTCAGCGGCGCCCTGGTGGTCAGGGGGGAACAACCGACCTGCAGCTGGCATGCATTCGATTGAAGCCGATGCCGGACAGGTGCCTGTTTCGAGTTCCCGCTGGAAAAACAGGATATGACCTCCCGATCAGTGGGAGAGATCTTGTCGTCAATGACACCAATATCGTGCCCATTGAAACCAAAGCTGCCGGAACGCCCGGTCTTTGTGAGTGACGCTGATATTGGCAGCCTGCGTTGAATTTAAGGTTTTTGCTGAAAAAACGTGTGTCTTTGTCCCCCCTTTCAAAAAAATGGCATGTCATCTCGACCAGCGGGAGAGATCTTTTCGTCAATGAAACCCATATCCAGCCCAACAAATCAAAGCGGCGGAATGTTGCGTGCTTTATTCCTTATACTGATGGCCTGCATCCTGTTGGCGGGCTGCGTAACGCCATCGGAGCGTTTTGCCGCCACCGCGGCGAAGCTGAGGCTGGAGCAGGAGAGCATCGATTCCGGATTGTTTAGGCAGCGCATCTTCAGCAATGCCAGGGCTCGAAAAACAAATGCCACCGGCACGATCCATGTTTATCTGGACGGCGACGGGACGCCATGGCTGCGCCAGCGCTGGAAAGCCGTCGATCCCACATCCAGGAATCCACTCATTCTGCAACTGCTGCATCAGGACGAAAGTCCAGCGATACTGCTGGGTCGGCCCTGCTATCATGGCCTCAGCAACGTGCCCCCGTGCCAGGACAAATACTGGACGTCGCACCGCTATTCCCGCGAAATCGTTGCCAGCATGACCAGGGCGCTGAAAAAATGGCTGGAAAAGCACGCCTTCGACAATGTAGTCCTGATCGGCTTCAGCGGCGGCGGGGTGCTTGCCGTGCTGATGGCGCCGGAGCTGCCGCAGGTCACGACCGTGGTCACCGTGGCCGCCAACCTGGACGTGGCGGAATGGAGCAGGCAGCATGACTACGCGCCGCTGGAACATTCCCTCAATCCGGCCGAACTGCAGTTGCCAATCAATGCAAAACAGATCCATATTTCCGGCGCGGAAGATCGCAACATTCCACCCCGCATCATCGAGACCTACGCCAAAAGGCACCATGCCCGCTACCTGTCCCTGCAAGGACAGAACCACCACTGCTGCTGGCTGGAGGTCTGGCCGGAGATCCTCCGGCTGTTTTATACTTTCCGCACTTGAAAATTTAGCAGCCAGAAACAGCCGGCTAATAGAAACATATCACATATTAACAAATGTTTACGGCATTTTCTGGTGCTACTGTTTTGCTAAATTATGATT
>JANEMG010000468.1 GCA_024511045.1 Gammaproteobacteria bacterium
ACTTTTCGTATGCCTACTTTGTTTCTCCTCTGCGCTATCGCACGCCGGATAAACAGTGCGGCCCTGGTCGCTACCGAGGACTAACCGCCTTCGCTTCGCTCTCCATGGCGGTCAGCGATTGAGTCCCACCGAGGCACTGCATATCCTGCAGGAAGGCAACCGGCGTTTCGTCAACAACCTGAAGGCCAACCGGGATCTGCTGCAGCAGGTCAACGCCACGCGAAACGGTCAATACCCCTTCGCCATCATCCTCAGCTGCATCGACTCCCGGACATCGGTGGAACTGATCTTCGATCAGGGACTGGGTGATGTGTTCAGCGCTCGCGTGGCGGGCAACGTCATCAACGACGACATTCTGGGCTGCATGGAATTCGCCTGCAAACTGGCCGGATCCAGGTTGATTGTCGTGCTGGGCCACAGCCATTGCGGCGCCGTCAAAGGCGCCTGCGCCGATGTGCAGCTGGAGCATCTGACCGGGCTGCTGGAAAAAATCAAACCGGCCGTCGATCACGTTCACAGCGAAGCGCCTGAACTGGACGGGGATGCACTGGTACAGCGGGTGGCGGAACACAATGTCCGGTTGACCGTGGCCCGGATCATGGAAAAAAGCCGGATCCTGAAGAAAATGCTGGACAATGGCGAAATCGGCATCGCCGGAGGAATGTACGACATCGAAAGCGGACAGGTGAAATTCTATCCGGGCGCCGGCATCTGAGCCGCAATTGCAACGCTGCGGCTATGGCAGCGATCCGGCCTGGACAGTAACCCCATGCTCGCGCACCTGGGACATCAGGCCTGACACATGGATGGCGAGCGCCGGCGAAAGCGGCAGGCCGGCATTGCTCAGCACCCGGGCGGTCCAGACGTTGCAGGTGTTGAACAGGTGGTAGGCCTCCCCGGACAGGTAGAAACGGCCATTTCCGTAAAGACTTGGGCCCAGCGGCACGATGCGGCCGGCCGCGTCTGTGGCGAAGCTCGCCGCAATCGTTTTCAGCAGTCAAGCGAAGCCGCCCGGGGGCAGTGCGATGGCTATGATCTCGGCATGGGGGAAATAGGCCGTCACGGAAGCATTGAAACCGACGATGTGCAGCACGCTGTCGGTGGGCAGCAGGGCCGCCTTGAGTGCCAGGCCCATGTGCGGATCCAGCGCCTGGTAATAATCCCTGTCTCCCCAGCCCACCTCCAGATAGCGGCCGGCAGGGAAGCTCTCCAACTCCGGCCAGAAGCCGTCCGGGATAGCGTTGCGCGGCAGAACGATGCCGGCATGCCCGCCGTGGTTGACCAGATAGATGGTGATGCGTGGCTCACTGCCGTTCGTCACGGGATCATCCCCGGCCAGCGTCAGCCAGGCGCCGCAGAGGATGGCCAAGCAAAAAATGACGCGTCGCAACAGGTTCCGCATCATTGCCGTTCCGCTGCGACTTCGCGCACTGCAGCGATTTTCCCATTGCCTGTTGGCATTTGAAAATTTCGCACTTTATTTCCCTCTTGTTCGGTGTTACGTTGCAATCATACGAGGGTCAGGAGATGGCGGCTTTCCAGATGCTGTATTTACGAATGCGAAGTTGCCTCGGTGCGCACTGTACACCCTGCGAAGAAACCTGTTTCGAATCTGAGCAGTGCTGGTCAACAAATGCCGGGCACTGATCCGGCACGGGAATGTGCCGGCATAAGCGCTGTTCCTAAGCCATTGACGCCAATGCTTCAGCCGTAACTATTCACCCATAGCACCCATAGTAATAGAGGCCCCTATGGGTGGTCTGTGGAGGAAGTGTCTTTGGCAGGGATACCAAAGCCAAGCCTACAGGGACGTATTCACGGCGTCTTCCGGAACAGGCTACCCATAGG
>JANEMG010000469.1 GCA_024511045.1 Gammaproteobacteria bacterium
AGATACAACAGTCAGCCGATGGCAACCTGCAGGCTGCAGCAGAGTCCCCGGACAGCGGAGATATGGCTGTCGTTGCCAGTGATGCCATTGACGTGCAGGAAGTGGGGGCGGAACAGGCTCGGCAGGATGCTGCAGCAGATGGCGTGGAAGGTGTCCATCCGGAAACGCCGGATCAGTCTTTCCAGCAGGCTTCGCGGGCTTTCGAGGAGGCATCCCGTGCCTATTCGGAAGCCGATCAGGAGTTGTCCGAATTACAGCAGGGCGAGACTAAGTAGTTAGCATCCATACACCCATCCATGGGATGTTCATAGAACTAAAACGTAACTACTCACCCATAGTGAAAGAGGCTACCCATAGGAACCCGAGTAGTTACAATAAAACAGCAAATGCGATTTGCTGTTTTATTTGCAATCAATGACTTGTGGTCATTGATTGCGCCGGCACATCCTTGTGCCGGGTAAGTTCCCGTCATTTATAGACGGGAACTAAGTAGCAGTCCTTATAACTGTAGCCAACCCTGGCTATCGATACATCTGCCGAGCCCCGGCATGTCGTCTGGTTTCAATATTGCAGCAGCGAATGGACGGGATGATTTTTCAATTGTTCCCTGCCGTCGAGAAATTCCAGTTCCACGACGAAGGCACAGGCTTCGACGGTCGCGCCCAGTTTCTCGATCAGCTCACAGCTGGCCTTGGCGGTTCCGCCGGTGGCCAGCAGATCATCGATCAACAACACCCGGTCGCCGTTGCCGAAGGCGTCGATGTGCGCCTCCAGCGTGGCGGAGCCATATTCCAGATCATAGGAGACGCTGTGTACGTCATAGGGCAGCTTGCTGGGTTTTCTCAATGGGATAAACCCCACTCCCAGTTCCCAGGCCACCAGGGAGCCGAAAATAAAGCCCCTTGCCTCCATGCCCGCGACCAGTGTGATATCCCTGCCTAAAAATGGATGCAGCAATTGATGCACGGCCAGGCGCAGTGTGGCTGGGTCCTTGACCAGCGGCGTGATGTCCTTGAAGACGATGCCGGGTTTTGGAAAATCGGGTATATCGCGAATTCTATCTTTCAGTCGTTGCATCGGTTTCTGCCGTCTTCTGTCGTGTCTTGATTTTGGCGGGTCGTTCGTCTACTGCTGCCGTGACTAAATCGGGTTGCCTCGAGGGGAAGGCGCAGAACGCTTCGATGCTGTCGACGATGCCCTGGCTGTCCAGTCCGCACAGGCTGAGCAGTTCCTCCCGGCTGCCCTGTTCGACGAAGGCGTCCGGCAGGCCGATGTTCAGGATGGGCATGAGGATCTGCCGCGCCTGCAGCAGTTCGTTGACGGCACTGCCGGCGCCGCCGGCGATGACGTTTTCCTCCACCGTGACCAGCACCTCGTGGCTCTTCGCCATGTCCAGCACCATGGCCTCGTCCAGCGGCTTGATGAAGCGCATGTTCACCACCGTGGCGCCCAGCTGCTTGCCGGCCGCCATGGCCGGCGCCACCATGCTGCCGAAGGCCAGGATGGCGATGCGCGCGCCGCGGTGGCGCAGTTCGGCCCTGCCCACGGGCAGGGTGTCCAGGGATGCGTCGACTACCGCGCCGGGGCCCTTGCCGCGCGGATAGCGCACCGCCGCCGGCCCGTCATGGCGGAAGCCGGTGCTCAGCATCTGCCGGCATTCGTTTTCGTCGGCCGGCGCCATGATCAGCATGTTGGGGATGCAGCGCAGGTAAGTCAGATCGAAGCTGCCGGCATGAGTCGGGCCGTCCGGCCCCACCAGACCGGCCCGGTCGATGGCGAACAGCACCGGCAGGTTCTGCAGTGCGACATCGTGGATCAGCTGGTCATAGCCGCGCTGCAGGAACGTGG
>JANEMG010000211.1 GCA_024511045.1 Gammaproteobacteria bacterium
GACCTAATCCGAAGCGATGATATTGATATCGGTAAAATCCGCCAGAATCTGCAGTACCGAGCGCACTTCGATGTCCTGAAAATTCAGCGACAACTTGTCGCCGGTGAAGGGAAACTTCTGCCGCGTGAGCTGTTCTTTCTCTGCGGCCGTCAGCGGGCGGAATTCAACGGTCAGCAGGCCTTCCGCCTGGAACGACGAATATTCATAGTTGCCATCTCTGGGCGTGATCACCATTCTGACCTTGGAACCCACTTTGGCGATGTCGATGAGCCGCACCGGCGTCGCATAGTCCGCCACGTCTATCCGCTTCGCCAGCGACTTTGGCAAGCTGGTATTCAAAAAATTCAGGATGACCTTGCCGCCTTTCTCCCTGGCATCGACGACCGTATTGGGATTGGTCAGGGAAATCAGGATCCGTCCCTCACCATTGGGCCCGCGCCGGAAATCCAGCACCTTGATGGTCTGCCGCGGGATCAATTTCGCGATGCTGGAGCCTCTGCCAGGCGCCTTGCTTTCCTCACTGGCGGAAACACTGCCCTTGGCGCTGTCCAGGCTGACGTTTTTCGCCCCTTTCAGCGTAACATAGACATTGTTGCCTTCGACCCGGGTTTCATAGGGCACCGATTCCAGAAGATTGATGATCACCCGCAGTCTGCCTGATGCTTCGACGGTATAGATGCTGCTCGCCACCCCCACGTTGACAGGATGCAGTTTTTTCTTCAGGGCGCTTTTCACGCCCGGAAAATCCAGAGCGATTCTCGCCGGCTTGTCGGTCTGAAACACCTTGGGAGCTGTCGCTGGTCCGCTCATCTGCAGCTGCAGCTGCAACCTGTCTCCGGACAGGGCCGCAAAGTCCAGCGCCTGCAGCGTCAACGCATCCGCCTTGACCAGGGAGACCTGCAGCATGATCATCAACAGACCCGCGCCAATCCGAAACAATAAAGATTGTCCCTGGAGATTCAACAAAAACCCGCTTTGTTCACTTTTCATCGTTTAATCCTCAAAATCACTCTGTCAACGCCAATGCTGCCTGCTGCTCTTTCCATGTTCCCTGTTGATCCGGGACGATTTCCATCAACTCAATCTTGTCCTGTTCGATGCGGATAATCTTCCCGTAATTTCTGCCCATATGATTGCCCACCTTAACCCGGTGAATCGTTCCATCGCTGGCCTTGACCAGGCCCCACAATCCTGAATTCATCGATAACGTACCAACCATGCGCAAGGTATCCAGGGAATAAAGCTCCAGTTCCTCCTTGCGGCGACTGGTGTCTGGCCTTATTCCGGTACCGGACGAGACATCGACGTCCTCCGGGTCATCAAGCCTTTCCACCGGCCGGAATGGATCACGCAAACCCGCCGGCTTGAAAATGAACGGCTCGACGATCTTGATTTCCGGCAAGGGTGCTATTTTCCCCTTTGGTCTGGCCTTCACTTTGCTGATGTAGTTGCTCAGATCTGACACATCGTCATTCACGCAGCCTGCGATGGTCAGCAGACAAAGGCCGGTGACAAGCCATTGGAGTGTCTTATTGATAAGCTTCACAATCACTGACAGTCTTATCATTTCCTTCTCCTTCTCTTCTTCTTTTTGCCTTGATTGGCATCTTCCGACCCTTCACTGTAGGTTTTGATGATCGCATTCATCTGCATGACATCACTGTCCTTGATCGGCGTGATATTGACATTGTGCACTGTGACAATCCGGGGCAGTGAAGCCAGGCCACTGACAAACAGGCCCAGCTCCTCGAATTTCCCAATCACCTGAATATTGATCGGCAGCTCGGAATAGAACTCCTTGCGAATTTCGCCGGCCGGTTTGAACAACCGGAATTCCAGGCCACTGGCCAGTCCCGTCTGGGATATATCCACCAACAGACTGGCGACTTTCGCCTTGGTCGGCATCTGCCGCAGCATCTCGCCAAGAGAAGTCTCGATCTGTTGCAGCTGATCGCGATAATCCTGAAGATTGACGGCTTTTTTCTGCTTGTTTTCGAAGGTCAGGCGCAGTTCCTGCTCCTTGTTCTCGAAACCTTCCAGCTCGGTCAGCTGATCCATCGTGTCGCAGTAGATCCAGGCACCCGCCACAAAGCTGCAAATGATCAGAACCGTAATAATTTTGATTGGCCGCGGCCAGGTCCCTGCCGCATTGAAATCCCAATTTACTTCAGATAGATTCATGACCCTTTCCCCGCCTTTTCATTGGCTTTTTTGACCCCCTGCTGCGCCAGCAAGGTAAAATCACTCAACTGGGTGCTGGCAGTTTTCTCTTTGGACTTGATGACATTCAAACGTGGTGCCGTCAGCCATGGAGACATTTCTATGGCTCGCATATAGGCTGACACGCGGGCATTGGATTGCGCCTTGCCATTGAAGGTCAAATTGTTTCCAGCCTGATTGAATTTCGTCAGATAGACGCCTTCCGGCGT
The DNA here is from genome assembly GCA_024511045.1 of Gammaproteobacteria bacterium. Taxonomy (GTDB): domain Bacteria; phylum Pseudomonadota; class Gammaproteobacteria; order Methylococcales; family Methylomonadaceae; genus JANEMG01. Next base: position 2,430 of record JANEMG010000211.1, read on the forward strand.
GGTTCGCGGCAACTCATCGAACAGATGCACTATTTGCGGCCTGCTTTCCTGCAACTGCTGAATGACTTCAATCTTTGTCAGCAGCTTGTTCTTCTTCTGTTCAATATCCTTGATTTCCTTGATTTTCTTGTTCAACACCGTGATTTCGGATTGCAGCATTTGATTGCGCATGCGCTGGTAATCCTGCAGCCCTTGGATATACATATGCACGCCACCGAGAATCAGAAGCGTCACGATCACCACCAGGCCGATCCCCATCAAAAAATCTTGCTGCTGCTTGCGCAGGTCTTCCCGCCAGGGAAGCAGGTTTATTCTTGCCATCAGTCGAAACTCCTCAATGCCAGGCCACAGGCGATCATCATTGCCGGGGCGTCGTTACTCAGACTCTGAGGTTTCACCCGACTCGACAAAGCCATGTTGATAAATGGATTTGCGACGATTGCCGTCACTCCCAAACTCTGCTCGACCATTTTGCTCAATCCCGGAATGGAAGAACAGCCGCCAGCCAGCACGATGCAATCGACCCCGCGGTTGGCGCTGGAGGAAACAAAAAACTGCAGCGAGCGGGCGATCTGCTGTACCGTCGCCTTCTTGAAGGGTTCGAGAACATCGGTGATATAGTTGTCCGGCAAGCCGCCATGTCTTTTTGCCAGCCCCGCCTCCTCATAGGAAAGTCCATAACGTCGCTGAATTTCCTCGGTCAGCTGATTGCCGCCAAAGCCCTGCTCACGGGTATAGACGATCCGGGAATTATGCACGACATTCAATGTGGCCATGGTCGCCCCGATATCGGCGATCGCGACCGTCTGAGCCTCGGCTGCATCCGGCAATTGTTCGGCCAGCAATGAAAATGCATTTTCCATGGCAAATGCCTCCACATCGACGATTTTGGCCTTCAAACCGGCTTTCGCCAACGCTTCCACACGGTCATCGATATTTTCCCGTCGCGATGCCGCCAGCAGCACATCCACCATTTCCTTGTTGCCTTCGTTTTCGCCAACCACCTCGAAGTCCAGACGTACTTCATCCAGCGAATAGGGAATATACTGGTCGGCCTCGACCAGAATCTGATTTTCTATATCCTCTTCGGCCAATGCTGCGGGCATGGTGATCATTTTGGTCATTACCGAGGAGCCTGCGACGGCGACACAGGCCTGTTTGACGCGGCTTCCGGACTGCTTCAACGCAATCTTGATGCCATCACTGATGACATCGATATTGGCGATGTTTTTGTCGATAATCGCATCCTGGGGTAATGGCGCCACACCATAACTCTCCACCCGATAACGCGCCCCGGCTTTGCTCAGCTCCAGTATCTTTACCGCCGCCGTACTGATGTCGACCCCGAGGACGGGCATTTTCTTTCCACTAAACCAGCTCATAACCAAACCCTTATTTAGCCACTTTTTTGTTTGTCTTTCTATTGCAAGAGTACAAGACCTGCCTCTTCTGTCAGTCAATCAATTTTCCTTTTCAAAAAAGTATAGTAGCCTTTTTCCATTTTCATACTGCAATGCAGATATTTGCCGAAATTCACCTTGCCGGCATGTCAGGAACCATAGGCCGGCCTGTACGTGCGATTCGATTAAAGCAAAAGATTGTCTGTGTTCTTCATCAACCCTGTAGCGGATTAGTATTCATCATTTACAGACGGACAGGAACCTGACTTACGCTACTGTACATGGCCTGCTATTCTGATTTAACATGGGCAATGAGTGGATATTCGCTTCGCACTTCTACATTCAATATTGAAAAAAAATTTCCCCTCGCACCCTCTCCAGCAGGAAGAGATTAATAAAGTGATCAATTTTGAAAGGCAGGCACACTGATGGTTTTGCTTGTACAAGTCTTCTGCAATGTTATCCCACGTCTTTTTCAGGGTCCTGCGGTTTGCCTGTTGTGCTGTCGGCAGGCGCCACCAGAGGCAGATTGAAAGATAATGCAACAGGCAATCAGAGCACCAGCCGTGCGTATGGGGCGCTGGCACAGCAGAACCAACACAGCTCATCCGATGATGGCCGGGATTTTCTTCAGGAGGCCCGAACGACTGCCGGCACTATCATGCAGGCTGGGCGGTCCATACAGGCGCACGGTAAATACCCGCTCAATCGATGCTTGAATAAAACTTCTAGTTAGTTTCCGTCTATAAATGACGGAAACTAATCCGGCACAGGGAAGTGCCGGCATAAGCAATGGCCTCAAGCCATTGCCTATGAAGAAAACAGCCAATCGCATTTGCTGTTTACTTTCTATAAACACCCCATGGATGGGTGTTTATAGACTCTGACTCGTTAGGAATTGATTTTGGCTGGTTAAATGCTGCGCACCCTGTGGATGCGAATGATTCTCAATAATTA